>JAULYU010000067.1:0-1739 GCA_032117735.1 Microbacteriaceae bacterium | reverse complement strand
TGGTTTATCACGCCTCAACAAGTGAACCCAAGGTTGTTATAGCTAATGAACTGTTGAACCAAATAGTCAATAATGTTGAAGATTCACCGTCGATTTCTGACGGTCTCCGTGCTACTGCCGAATCATTCCTCATTGAGTTTGAGCTCGATTTGGATTAGGAGCGTCTTGTCAAGACGGTTTGCCACCGGGAAATACTGGAAACACTGGAAAGGAAATCTTGCTAACACTTTCCGAGATCGTCGCCGAGCACGCGGTGTTGGCCGACGACGACGTGGAATGGCTGCAGGACCTGGTTCGCGAGGGCCAGATTGTCGCCGACCTGTCACTCGCTGACATCGCGATGTGGGTCCGCACGTCGGACAACGCGTGGGTTGCGGTCGCGCTCTTTCGGTCCAGCACCGCGAGCACCGTTTTCTATCGCGACATCGTCGGAACGCGCATCAGTGACACCTGGGAAAAGTTGGTCGACGAGTGCGAACGTCGCGGCGTAATGGTGGAGCCAACCGAACCGATCTGGTTCGACGAAACAGCGACGCAGGTTCGCGCGATTCCGATTCGCCGCAGCGGTGAATCGACGCCAATCGCGGTGCTCACTCGGCACACCCTCGTTTCGGGGAATCCGACCAACCGGCAGTCGAAATCGTTCATCGAATCGGCGGAACAGATCTATTCGATGATTGCCGCGGGGGATTTTCCCGATCCGTCCCAACGCGACCTGCCCAAACTGGGTGCGCCGCGCGCCTCGGACGGGCTCATCAAGCTGGATCACGAGGGGACAGTGACCTATGCCAGTCCCAACGCGCTGTCGGTGTTCAACCGGCTCGGGTATTCGACCCCGATGGAAGGGACGAATCTCGTCGAGGTGGTGACTCGCCTGGGAAACACGCAGGAACTCGCTGCCGACGAAATGCTGCCCATGGTCATGGGCGGCCGGGTGCCGTGGCAAGCAGACTTCCAGGTCGGACAGATGACGACTGTTGTGCGCGGGATTCCGTTGCGACACGAGGGCGAGCGAATTGGTGCGATTTTGTTGTTGCGTGACGTCACCGACCTGCGTCGTCAGGAACGCGAGCTGTCCAGTAAAAATGCGACCATTCGCGAGATTCACCATCGTGTCAAGAACAATTTGCAGACCGTGGCGTCACTGCTGCGAATTCAGTCGCGCCGAACGAAAACGATGGATGTCAAAGAAGCGCTCGCCCAGGCCATGCGCCGAGTCGAAGCGATCGCGGTAGTCCACGACGCACTCGCCTCAGGGCTCGCGCAGACGGTCGATTTTGACGACGTCGCCGCGCGCGTTGCGCCACTTGCTGCCGAGGTCGCGGGCACGGGTGGGCCGACGATTCGCCCCGTGATCGAGGGCGAGTTCGGATTTTTGCCGAGCGAGTTCGCCACCCCATTGGCAATCGTGCTGAACGAACTCATCGCCAACGCGGTCGAACACGGCTTGCACGACGTCGAGGGTGGCTCGGTTGTCATCCGTGCTGAGCGTGCGAGCGACCGCTTGACCGTCGCGGTGATCGACAATGGGCGGGGAATCGATCTGGCGACGATCGGGCAGGGGCTCGGGACACAGATTGTGACGACGCTCGTCAAAAACGAACTGACCGCCGAAATTGACTGGGCCAACGGTGTGGACGGTGGGACCGTGGTTTCGATTGATATCCCGTTGCGGTACATCACGGCCGCGACCGGGGTTAAATGACGAATCGCCCCCGAAGAGGCGATTCGCGTAATGA
>JAULYU010000066.1:0-1873 GCA_032117735.1 Microbacteriaceae bacterium | reverse complement strand
GTCGCAACGAGCGTCTTGCCCTCACCCGTCTTCATTTCCGCAATGTTCCCCAGGTGGAGTGCCGCGCCGCCCATTATTTGAACGTCATAGTGGCGGAAACCCAAAGTCCGCTTGGATGCTTCACGGACCGCCGCAAAGGCTTCGGGAAGGAGTTCATCGAGCGACTCGCCACCGGAATACCGTTCGCGGAATTGGACTGTTTCCTCACGTAATTCCTCGTTCGTGAGTTTCGAAAAATCGTCTTCCAGTGAGTTGACGACCTCGGCGTAACGCTTCAGCTTCTTGAGGATTGCACCTTCACCCGCGCGTAGGACTTTGTCCAGAAGATTGGCCACTCGTCACTCCGTTTCATCGTGCAACACGGACTACACATCTCCGTATCGGCGTAACGCCCATTCTACGGCGAAACGATTTAGAGCATCACGACAGCGCCACACGCATCACCCCGAGGGGAACGGGTGAGTAGCGTGCACTCGCAAGGACAACGACCCCCACCACCCGCAGTCCGGCCCCGTGGCAGGCTGCGATTGCCGCGTCCACCGACCCACCGGAGGTCACCACGTCATCCACGATGACAACGCGGGTGCCCACCGCGGGGCGTCGGATGGCAAGGTGCATCGTGCGAACCCGTCGTTCGCTTCGATGCCGACCGCGCTGCGACCCCGCGTCGTCCAGGACGAGGCAGTCCGCAATAGGCAACCCGGTTGCGCGGGCCATGACGACCGACAGTCCGTATCCTCGCGCCCTAAACCCCGAGCGGGAGGAGGGCATCGGGATTACCGTCGCATCACCAAACGAGCGGATTGCCGTGCGAAGCGGGGCGCCAAGCCGCCGAATGATCGCGTGCGCACCGCGGTGCTTGGCGGCGAGGATCACCGAACGAAGTCCGCCGCGATAGTCCCCCAGCGCGACTAACGGGACGCCCCGCGCCGTGGCGGTGCGGCGAGGCTCGGCGGTCCACTGGTGAACACAGCGGTCACAGGCCACCGTTCCCCATTCACCACACCCCACGCATCGGGTATCAAAGAGTCCCTCCAGCAGATTCACGGGGGTCAGCCTGCTCGAACGAACCCTTCGTCGAACCACCCGCGCGGCAGACGGTGGACAAGTCGAGCTAGCGCTGAGTTGCCAATAACTCGGCGGGGGTCCCCGTCGATTGCCAGCCGGTGCCGCGGGGTTTCCACAACTGGCCGTTTTGGGCGATGACAACGAGTCCCGGTGCGCCCGCGTTGCCGCCCGAGATGCGGACGGGGTTTTGCGGTTGGCCGAGCAGGTTCGTCCCCCCACCGACCGTTGCCACTTCGGCGTGAACTACGCCGTTTCTGTTCGACAACACGGCGACGTGGGTTGCGTCCGACCACGCTAAATCCAGAATCGAATCCGCGACGACCGCGAGCTGTCGAAATCCACTCACCCCGGTCGGGCGGTTGTCCTCATCCGCAGAAATCGCCCCCACAAAGACCACACTCCGCCCACGGTCATTGACGGCGATTGCCACCCGCGAATCCTCCCGCGAGACTTCCAGTCCGACGACTCGAGCCGAGCGCGACCACGGTCCGGTGACGGTGATCAGGACCCCGCCGGAAAAGATCGACACGCGGTGCGGGGTTGCCGGCTCCACCCACCACACCGATCGGGCCCCGCCGATTTGCGGGTCGACGGTACTGGGTTCCACCGAAACCTGTTCGGTCCGCTCACCAACCAGAAAAACACCCTCCCGCGTTCCGACGACTGCCGTGTCGGTGCCGGCGTCGTACGAGAAGGACGTCGGGTCGAGACTCACGATTTGCCGTCCCGGACCGTCGAGGAGCTCGAGGTCGAGACCGTCCGAGTAGCCGACCGCATCGTTGTAGACGATGAGCGGGCGATCATC
>JAULYU010000065.1:0-3040 GCA_032117735.1 Microbacteriaceae bacterium | reverse complement strand
ACTGGCGTTCCTGAAAGTACGGGTCAGCGAGGGCGATTTGCTCCAGCTCTTTCGCAATGTCGAGAAGCGGATCCGTCACCCCGAGCTGTTCGAGAATCTCGTCCGCGCTCTCTTTCACGAGTCGCGCACGCGGGTCGTAGTTCTTGTACACCCGGTGTCCGAAGCCCATGAGCTTGATGTGCTCGTCTTTGTTCTTGACGCGCTCGACGAACTTGGCGACGCCGTCGCCCGAATCGCGAATCTTTCCGAGCATCGACAGCACCGCTTCGTTGGCGCCGCCGTGCAAGGGTCCGCTGAGCGCGCTGATCCCCGCGGACACCGACGAGAAGATCGCCGCGTCCGTCGAACCGACCAGGCGGACGGTCGACGTCGACGCATTTTGTTCGTGGTCGGCGTGAAGAATGAGGAGTCGGTCGAGGGCTTTCGCCAACAGCGGGTTCACCTCGTACGGCTCGGCCATGAGCCCGAAATTGAGCCGAAGGAAATTGTCGACGAACGACTGGGAGTTGTCCGGGTACAAAAACGCCTGCCCGATCGACTTCTTGTGGGCGTAGGCGGCAATCACGGGAAGTTTGGCGAGTAGTCGAATCGTCGACAGTTCGATCTGTTCGTCATCGTGGACGTTGAGCGAATCACCGTAGTAGGTGCCGAGTGCGCCGACCGCGCTCGACAAGACACTCATCGGGTGGGCGTTGTGGGGAAGTGCGTCGAAGAACCGTTTGAGGTCTTCGTGCAACAGCGTGTGGTGACGAATCTGGTCGTCGAACGATGTCAGTTGCGCGGGGGTGGGAAGTTCCCCGTAAATGAGCAGGTAGGCGACTTCGATAAAGGTCGAATTCTCGGCCAAGTCTTCGATCGCGTAGCCGCGATAGCGCAGAATTCCCTTGTCTCCGTCGATAAAGGTGATCGCACTGGTCGTCGCCGCGGTGTTGACGAATCCGCGGTCAAAAGCGTTGAGTCCGGTTTGTTTGTTGAGTGTCCCGATGTCGATTGCCCCGTCACCATCGACGGCACCGACCAGCGGGAACTCCGCGGAACCACCCGGGTATTCAAGCCGTGCGGTGGGGTGCTTCTCGTCAGTCACGATCGCTCCTCATCTTCCTGCGGACAGTCTCCAGCCTAGATTACGTCGCTGGGTGTTCCGACCCCACGCGGTGGGCGGCCGCCGCAACTCGTTCATCGAGTGCAGTGAACGCGATGCGAACGTGTCGGTTTCCCGCTGTTCCGTAAATCGAACCCGGGGCCACGAGAATCCCGCGCTCGGCAAACCATTCGACCGTATCGAACGAGGGCTCGTCGCGCGTTACCCACAGATAGAGCCCTCCCTCGGAAAAATCGATGCGAAAACCGGCCGCAACGAGTGCTGGTGCCAACACCTCCCGGCGCGCGCGATAGACGGCGTGTTGCGCCTCGACATGCGCATCGTCCGCCAGTGCGACACACATCGCCGATTGGACGGGCAGGGGCACAATGAGTCCGAGGTGCATTCGCGTCGCGAGAATCGCCGCGAGAATCGCCGCGTCCCCCGCGACAAACGCAGCGCGGTACCCGGCCAGGTTCGACTGTTTCGATAACGAACAGGCCGCGAGCAGTCCGGCGGCCGACCCGCCCGTCACCCTCGGATCGAGGATGGACGGGGCGGGGGAACCCGTCCAGGTCAACCGTGCGTAACACTCGTCGTTGATGATGACCGCTCCGAGTTCCCGCGCGCGCGCGACCGCCGCCGCGAGAAACTCAATCCCGTCGATGCGACCCGTCGGGTTCGACGGCGAGTTGAGCCAAATCAGCTTCGTCTCGGCGGGCCACTCGGCGGGGTCGTCCGAGGGGAGCGCTGTTGCCCCCACCGCCCGGGCACCGATGTCGTAAGTGGGGTACGCGATGGTCGGGTGGACAACGACGTCTCCTTCACCAAGCCCCAACATCAGCGGGAGGAGTCCGACGAATTCCTTCGACCCGATGGTCGGAAGCACCGAATCCGAACTCAGCCCTGGAACACCGCGAACCCGCGCGAACCAGTCGGCAATCGCGCTCCGAAGTTCGGGCGTTCCCTGGGTCGTCGGATAACCGGGGGCATCCGCCGCGTTCGCCAGTGCGTCGCGGATGAACACCGGCGTGGGGTCGACGGGCGAACCGACCGAGAGGTCAACCAGTCCGTCGGGGTGCTCCGAGGCCCGAGCACGCGCGGGCGCGAGCGCAGTCCACGGGAACTCGGGAAGCGCGAGCATCAGCCTTGGGGCGGAAGGGCGGCGATGAGTGGGTGGTCGCCAGGGATGGGGCCACTCTTCGACGCCCCGCCCGGGCTGCCGATTTCCTGGAAAAAGTCGACGTTCGCTCGGTAGTAATCGCTCCACTTTTCCGGCAGGTCGTCCTCGTAATAAATCGCTTCGACCGGACACACTGGTTCGCACGCTCCGCAGTCGACACACTCATCGGGGTGGATGTACAGCATGCGGTCACCCTCGTAAATGCAGTCGACGGGGCACTCGTCGATGCACGCCCGGTCCTTGAGATCGACACACGGAAGTGCGATTACATACGTCATTCGATGGCTCCCCTCACTGCGCCAATTCTACCGAGCGACGGGTGGGGAAATGTTCGGCCAAGCGATGGTGAGTCCGGCCAAGAGTGACGCACCGATCACCCAGACGTTGCCGGCGTCATTCGCCGCGATGAGCACGCTCCCGCCCGCCGAACGCTGGGCGAGTACAAGAACGGTCACGAGCACGCCGGCGGCCCCCGCGATGGTGACGAGCCGATCGGTCTCGAGAAGGCGAAGCGCGATGAGGTAACACGCGACGACGACGAGACCAACGCCAAGCACCCAGGGGAACGACTCGGCGTGAACCACGGTCACCACAACAGCGATGATTGCGCCACCGAGGAAAGCCTGAACCACCTGGCCCAGAACCCTAGGCATCGAGGCGGTACATCCAGCCGTGGGTGTCCTCGCGTCGCCCGTACTGGATGTCGGTGAGTTCTGTGCGAAGAGAAAGCGTCAGTTCGCCAGCGACAGCGTCGGCGGATCCGATAGTGAAATCTT
>JAULYU010000064.1:0-15504 GCA_032117735.1 Microbacteriaceae bacterium | reverse complement strand
CCCGCATCGATGAGCCGCCGCGAGACCTCCGGGAATCGAAGGTCGTAACAGGTTTGCACACCGACTTTCCAGCCCTTGACGGTCACGACGAGCGGCTCGGCGGCAGGGTCGCCGGCGGTCACGACCGACGATTCGGACGAACCGAACGCGTCGTACAGGTGGACCTTGTCGTAACGTCCGACCAGACCGCCCCCCTCAACCGCGACGACCGTGTTGGTCAACCCGTGTGGTCCGCGAATCAACAACCCCGCAACGATCGTGGCGTCGAGCCGGGCGGCTGTACCCCGCAGAAAAGTGACGAAATCACCGTCGAGCGTTTCTGCACCCGATTCCCAGTGCGACGGGTCCGGGTGATACCAGGACGAATATTCGGGCAGGACAACAAGGTCCACCGCGTCGAATTGATCGAAGGCTGAGTCCAGCGTCGCTCTGTTTTCCGACGCGTTGTCGGACGGTGCACACTGCACCAGCCCCACTCGTAGTGCCTCCATGAGTCGAGCCTATCCGTCTCGTCGGGGTGAACGACAAGCGGTCCCGAACGAATTCGGGACCGCTTTGCCTGGTTGCGGGGGCAGGATTTGAACCTACGACCTCCGGGTTATGAGCCCGGCGAGCTACCGAACTGCTCCACCCCGCGTCACAACGGTCGAGTCTATCACGGAGCAATTCCCCCGCGAAATCGAGCTAGCGCGACAGATCGTAGGCCCGCTGCAGAGCAGCCTGCAACCTCTTGTCCGCTTCCGCTGCCGCTACGAGGTCGTTCGCCTGGTAGGCGGCCGCTCGGTCGAGCAGTGCCTGGCGCGCGTCTTCGAGGGCCGCAACAAGCTGTGGCGACAGGGTTCCGTTCGGAGTCCCCGGGTCGGTCGGTTCGTTGGGATCGACCGGTTCGTTGGGGTCAATCGGCGTGTTGGGGTCTACCCCGGCGTTGCCGCCGAATAGGGTGTCGAGCGCCGCGGGGAGGGTGTCCTCGAACGCAATCGAATCACCGAAGGACACGAGAATCTTGCGCAGCAGCGGGTACGACGTCTCACCGGTCGACCGCACGTACACCGGCTGGACATACAACAGTCCGCCGCCAACGGGCAGGGTCAAGAGGTTACCGGGGATGACTTCGGTTTGCCCCTGTCGCAACAGGTTCAGCTGTTGGCTGACCGTGGCGTCCGAGTCGAACTGGGCCTGGACCTGTCCCGGTCCGGGAATCGTCGTCTGCTTCGGCAGCGTGAGCAACGTCAATTTCCCGTAGTCCGGTCCCGCATCGGAATTCGCGGACAGGTAGCCGTAGAGGACGTTACGCGAGTTCTCCCCCGTGGCCTGGGGGATGAACGTCGAATACAGCGAGAAGGCGGGTTTGGATGCCCCCGGCATCTGCATCGTCAAGTAATACGGCGGCTGCAACGTCGGGTTTTCGGGGGCCGAGACCGGGTCGTTCGGAGTGACCCACGTGTCTTCCGCCGAGTAGAACGTTCCCGGGTCGGTCACGTGATACGAACCCAGCACCTGGCGCTGGACTTTGAACAGGTCCGACGGGTAGCGGATGTGCGCGAGCAGGTCCGCGCTCATTTCGGACGACGGCTCAAGTGTGTCGGGGAAGATGTTCGCCCACGTGTCCAACACCGGATCCGTCTCGTCCCAGCGATAGAGGGTCACCGAACCGTCATACGCGTCCACTGTCGCCTTGACCGAGTTGCGCATGTAGTTCGCGACCCCGCTCGGGACCGTCGACCCCCGAGTGTAGGTGTCGAGAATCGCGGACGAAATATCCACCGGGCTCGAATAGGGGAAGTTGGCGGTGGTTGTGTATCCGTCGACAATCCACGTGATGCGCCCGTCGACGACCGCGGGGTACGGGTCATTGTCGAGCGTCAGGTATGGCGCGACCTTGTTGACGCGAACCAGCGGGTTGCGGTCGTACAGGATCTGCGAATCGTCGGAAATCGCGTCCGACAGCAACAATTGTTCGGACTGAAAGTGCATCGCGTAGACCAGTCGATTGAAGAGGTTATCGAGCTTCGGTCCGCCGTCGCCCTCGAAGGTGTACTTCGCGTTTCCCGCCTCGGATTCGGACGACGCCGACGGATAGTCGAGTTCGAGTGGACCGTCGGGACCGGTTGCCCCCACCACCGAATACGGCGGTGACGACTCACCGAAATAGATACGCGGTTCGTATTGTCCGAGCGCTCCGGTCACGGGAATCCCCGATTCGAGGAACGTGGGCTGACCGTCGTCGTTGCGTTCGTTACCGAAGGCGGCCACGATTCCGTATCCGTGGGTGAACACGACGTGGTCGTTGTACCAGGACGTCGCCGACTGGCCGCTCAGGTCCAGTTCACGCAGCGCGAGAACCGTGTCCTGCGTCACACCATCGATCGTGTATCGATCGACATCGAGGTGCTCGGGGAATTTGTAGTACTGCCGGAACTGTTCGAGCTGGGCGAAGGCGTCCGACACGAGGCCGGGGTCGATGATGCGAATCTTGGCCGTGGTTTCGGCGTCCGCGCGCAGCGCGCCGGGCTCAGCGGTCGTCGTGGCGTCATAGAGGACCTCGGTGACTTTGTCCAGGCCGAAGGCGGTACGGGTGCCATCGATGTTGCGCTGAATGTAGGGCGCCTCGAGGGTTCGTGCGCTCGGGTCGACCTGGAAACGCTGCACGATCCACGGGTAAACGCCACCCACGACAATGGACGCGATGATGAGCATCGCGCCGCCGACGATCGGCAGGCGCCAGCGCCCGATGATCGCGGTGATCAAGAAGAACACGGCGACGAGAACCGCGATACCCGCGAGAATCTGGTGGCCGGGAATGGTGGCGGACGCTTCGGTGAAGCCGGCGCCCGCATCGAGGAATCCCTCGGACGGAGAAATGAGCGTGACGTATTGGTTGAGCCAGAGGTTTGCACCCTGCACCAGAACGTAGAGCGCGCCGAGGATGGCGACCTGAACGCGGAAGGGTTTCGACACGATCACTTCACGGTTTGCCGAAATGCGGACGCCACCGTAGAGGAAACCGGCCGCCGCGCCCGCGAGAATCGACACCAACACCGCGCCCTCGATTTGCGAAAGAACGAACTGGTACATCGGTAAGTCGTACACGTAGAACGCCACGTCGAGCCCAAACTGAGGATCAGTCTGCCCGAAGGGCGTTTGGTTCAGCCACTGCGAGACAATCGGCCAGCTGCTCGATGCTCCGACCGCGGCGAGCACGCCGATCACGACGGGGCCGAGGTGCATGATGAGTTTGCGCGTGGGTTCGATGGCGGCGCGGTAGCGTTCGGCGCCTTCGGAAAGACGAACCGTCAAAGGACGAGTGCGATACGCAATGTTGAGACTCAACCACAGGGGAATCGCAATCAGGAAGAACGCCGAAACACCAACAATGAGGAGGGAAATCCACTGCGTGAACAGAACCGAGGTGAACCCCACTTGGTCAAACCAGAGGACGTCGACCCACACTCCGGCGAATGTCACGAAGGCGGCGATGAGAGCAAGGACCACACCGATAGTGACAATCAACGGGGAACCTTGACGGAGTGACGAGGGGATGGACACGATTGAATCTCCTTTGACGTTTTCAGTTTACCCGTGAGTTATTGGAGTTCACCCAGAGGTGCACCGGGGCAGCTCGTCGACACCGACACCCGACGAAATAGCCGCGAGCGCCGCCATCGAATCGTCCAACGTTCGAACCGAGATCTCGCGCAGCCCATCCGGCACACGCCCGGCGAGTTCCTCACAGTTGTCGGCGGGAACCAGAAGCCACGTGGCCCCCGAGTCACGGGCGCCATAGGCCTTTTGAACGATTCCACCGATCGGGCCGACACGTCCGTCCGGGGTGATCTCGCCCGTGCCCGCAACGTTTTCGCCGCCGTTGAGTGACCCCGGTGTGATGGTGTCGATGATGGCGAGTGCGAACATCATGCCGGCACTCGATCCGCCCACGTCGGCGAGAGAGATATCGACGGTCACGGGGAAAACGTATTCGCCGCCGCAGAGAATCCCGATAATCGGAGTCTCATTGTCGTCCGGTGACGCTACGACTCCGACAGTGAGCGCGATGTCGTTTCCGTCGCGTTCCACGATGAGTTCGACGGAATTGCCCACGCCCGCTTCTTTGATGACCGCACGGAGCGTTGACACGCTGTCGATTGCCACTCCGTCGGCACTGCGCACGATGTCGCCCGGCTCGACCAAACCGGCGGCAGGGAAACCCTCGGAGGCTTCGGCGACTACGATTTCGGATTCGAACGAAATCCCCTGGTTGGTGAGCGCGGCGGCGATTGCCTCCTGCTGCGAATTCTCCATCTGAATTCGAGCGGCATTCACCGAATCGGTTCGCGTCGTGCCTACCGGGTAGATCAGGTTCATCGGCATGACCGAATAGTCGGGTCGCAACCACGCGGTCGCAACATCAAGCCAGGACGGGTGCGAATCCGGGGTGCCCGTGACGTACACCGTCAGCATCGACAACTCCCCCTCGGTCGGGTAAGTCGGCGCGCCGGTAACCGAAATCAGCGGGGTCGACTCACCGTCCTCGTTCTCCACCGAGCCCAGAGTGTTGTACACGGGGCCCGGAGTTTCAATCACGTACGGTGCGGGAACAAACGCGAGACCGAGCGTCCCCACCAGCGCCACGCCCAACAGCGCCCCGCCCCAACCCCGGCGACTCATTCGCGTACGGCGGGGGGCGGTTTCAGACAGGTCGTCGCTCACGTATTCCACACTATGGCACGATTCGAGCAGGTACGGTTGTCTCATGGCGGCAGACAATTCCGACGAGTTCCAGGAAATGTTGCGCAAATTCCTCGAGAACGGTGAGCACTTCGACATCACCGAACTGGCGAAGGCGGCGGGGCTCCCCGGTGATGCTGCAACGATCGAAAAAATGTTGGAACAACTGCACGACGCGCTCTCCTCCGGGAATGAAGGAATCACCGAGAAAATGGTCCGCGACTCCGCGACCGCGGCCGCCAACCACGGTGCGGTGCCGATTGACGCCGCGGTTATCACCGCCGCCACCAATGCCCTGAATCTGGCGACACTGTGGCTCGACGAAACCACCGCGATTTCGCCGCTCACGGCAACTCCCGTCACCATGACGCGGGCCGAATGGGCGCGGGCGACAATCCCCGTGTGGATTCAAATCTCGGAGCCGGTCGCGCGATCGATTTCGTCCGCCGGCGAACGCGCGCTGGGCAGCGCGGTGCCGCTCGATGACGCATCGGTCGCGGCCGGCGCATTTGCGGCGCTTCGCCGTCTCGGTGGGACACTGTTCTCGTTGCAACTCGGCCAAATCGTCGGGCAACTCTCGGCCGAGGTTCTCTCCGGCGGCGACATCGGGATGCCGTTGCTCGACGGCGAATTGGAGCACGAATTGCGCGCAGTGCTCGTCCCCCACAATGTGGTGGAGTTTGCCGCCGGGCTCGATATCCCGCTGGATGACGTCCTCCTGTATCTCGCGATTCGCGAAATCGCGCACGCGCGATTGTTCAAACACTCCAAGTGGCTGAAGTTGGGTCTCATCGCGAGCCTGACTCACTACGCCGACGGGATATCGATCAATGCCGAGAGCATGCGCGAGGCCATCAACGACATTGACCTGACCGACGCCGAAGCGCTTCGGCGTCTGGTCAGTGACGGAAGCCTCATTCCCCCCAAGACCGACGAGCAACTCGTCGCACTCGGCCGGATCGAAACGCTGCTCGCCCTGGTTGAGGGATGGGTGGACGTCGTGTCCGACAAGGCCGCACACCGTCTGCCCTCGCGCGGCGCAATCGCGGAAATGGTGCGCCGCAATCGTGCGGTGGGGCGGCCGGGCGAGCGCGCCCTCGCAGGCCTGATCGGACTCGATGCTCGGCCTCGACGCCTGCGCGATGCGGCAGCGATGTGGCGCGCAATCGATGCGGCGGTCGATTCCGAGACACGCGACAGTTTGTGGAGCCACCCCGACCTACTCCCCACGAGTGATGACATTGACGATCCGAGCGGCGTGATTTCGCGGCTCACCGGTCCGCCGCCGACCCCGGACGCGATGGACGACTTGATTCGAGAGATCCTGGACGACGGGACTGTGGACGACGACTGACGTCCGATCGCGGGGCGTGAGACGATGCCTCGATGTTTGTTCGAATCGACCCCTCTATTCCCGTCGTGTGGCGGGACTCGGACACCGTTCAATTTGGTCTCGATCCAATGCACTCGACACTCGGCCCGCTCGGAGTCGTCGAAGCCCGCGGAATCGCCGAACTGATTCGCGGCACGAGCCTCACGCGGCTGGCGTCCGTGGTCGGCAGTGAGGCCGCGGCGCGATCACTCATCGAATCGTGTGGCAACGTCTTCCACCGACCCGCCCGAGCGACCCTTCCGCGCCTCGCCGTGGTCGGAATTGCTCCCGGAAAAGACCTCATCGCGCGGACCTGGGCCGGAGCTACTCAGTCGACTGTTATCGCGGAATCGAGTGTCGATCTGTCCGGCGCTGACGTCGATTTCGTGATTGTGGTGAGCCACTTCGTGGTGTCCCCGATCGACATCCAGCCGTGGCTCGGGCGGGACATCACTCACTGCGCAATTGTGTTCGGGGAAGCGAGCGTCCGTGTGGGCCCGCTGGTTGTCCCGGGAAACTCCGCGTGCATCCGGTGTGTCGAACTGACCCACGTCGACGACGACTCGTCCTGGTCGGCCGTCGCACCGCAGGTGTGGCGCCGATCCGCCGCCGCCGACTCGCCCGCACTCGCGGTTCATGCCGCCGCCGAATCACTGGGGATGTTCCCGATGGGCGGCGGCTATTCCGTGCGTATTGACGGACTCACCTTTCGTCGGGCGGTGTCGCCCCACGCGGTTCACCCGGAGTGCGGGTGTCAGTCACTGGAAGCGAGTCGGGAATGAACCTGCTCCGAGTGCGCACCGGACCCGAGTGCCCCGCCCGCTCGGCCCAACTCAGTGTCAACGAGTACCGCGCCCGCGTGCACGCGACATATGCGAGTCGGCGTTCTTCGAGCATCGGTGCGTCCCCCACCGAGTAGGACAGCGGGAACAAGCCGTCACTCATCCCCACCACAAACACGGTGTCCCACTCGAGTCCCTTCGCGTTGTGGACGGTGGACAGGGTGACCGCAGAGACCGACGGTTCGTCCTCGTTGTCCGATCGATGTTTGAGGTCCGCCGCGAGTTCGACCACGGTGGACGATGCGGGCAGCGCCGTGGCGATGTCGGCGAGCGCCGACATGATGTTCCACGCGTGACGGTCCACCGGATTCGCCGGAGGTTTGGACAACCAACCCAGGTTTTCGCGCAAAATCAGTTCCATCGTGTCTCGCGCGTTGGCCGCTGGATCGGTTTGCAGTCGGCCTCGAACCAGAACCAGGGCGCGAATCACGGTGGGTTCCTCAAAGAAACGCAGTCCCCGGACTCGAAAAGGAATTCCGGCGTTGCCCAAAACCTGCTCGAAGACGACCGATTGGGAATTGGTTCGATAGAGCACCGCGATATCCGCAGGGTTCGCGCCCTCCGCAATCTCGTCACGAATAGCGGCCGCCACCGCCGCCGCTTCGGCATCATCGGTTGCGGACAGCAGACCCCGAGGGGCGGGTCCCGACTCGCGGGTAGACACGAGCTGCAGGGGCGATTGCGGAACGAGCGCGTTTGCGAAGCGGACAATCTCGGGAGTCGAACGATAGTTCCGGTCGAGTTCGACGGTCGTCGCTCCGGGAAATTCGCTTTCGAATGCGAGGAGGTGCTCGTCGGATGCTCCCGCGAAGCCGAAAACCGTTTGATTGGGATCGCCGACGACACACACCTCGGAGTGTTTACCCCGCCACGCGTCCAGCAGAGCGCGCTGGACGGGCGACACGTCCTGGTATTCGTCGACGACAAAAAATCGAAACTGTTCCTGAATGCGATCGGCGACCCACTTTTCCGAACTCACCATCCCCAGCGTTGCGATGAGTGCATCGTCGAAATCCAGATTGCGCTGCTCGTCCTTGAGCTCCTCGTACAGCGTGATGAGATCAATCGCGCGGTCCTTCGAAATCCCCCTGGGTAGCGGCCTGGTTGCGAGGGCGTCGACATAGTGGTCCATCGACAACAGTCGAACCTTGCGCCATTCGATCTCGGCGGCAATCCCGCGGAGCAGTTCGTCCGATACGCGAAGAGTGAGGCGCGCAGCGGCCCGTTTGAGCGTGGGCGCTTTGGAACCGATGATTTTCGGCAGATCACCACCGATGAGGTCGGGCCAAAAGTGGGCAAGTTGGCGCATCGCCGCCGAGTGGAAGGTTCGACACGCGACACCGTCGACGCCGAGCGCACCGAGTCGCGCGCGCATTTCCCCCGCCGCCTTGACGGTAAACGAGAGCGCGAGGACTTTTTCCGCGGTGTAGACACCGGTTTCCACGCCGTACGCGATGCGGTGGGTGATGGCACGCGTTTTCCCCGAGCCTGCCCCGGCGAGCACGCGAACCGGGCCAACCAACGCCAGCGCCACCCTGCGCTGGTTTTCGTCAAGAGAGTCGATGAGTTCGCTCAACGTTCTCCTCTCGCGTGGCGACCTCGGGCGGACGAGAAATCGCCTTAAAGTACCGATATGGCACTGTCCCCCATCATGCTAACCGCGTGGGCGGTCGCAGAGATTCCCACACTCGAAATCGACGGGTATCGCGACGCGTCGACGGACGAGGTCGACCGCGTCGTGTGTCGGACGACCGACGACCGGGTGGTGTCGATTTCGTCGCCGCTCACGGCCGCCACTGCCGAACTGCAGGATGCGGAACACCGCGTGGGACAACTGCTGGGGGCGGGAGTGCGCGACCGACTACCGTTCGCCGTGCCGCACACCCTTGCCGCGGGCTCACACGATTCACGTCGCATCGTGGTGACCGAGGAGGTGGGGGGAACCCCGTTGTCGTCGATCAAAGATCCGCGACCCGTGTTCCCCTCGCTCGCGGCGGCCATCGCCGCGATTCACAGCCTTCCCGGGTCCATCGTGACGCGCAATGTTGTTCCGACCACGACCTCGCTGGATAGCCTCCGTGAGGCGGCGGGCGTCATCGACCGGGCCCACCAGACCACCAAGGTTCCCAGCGCCCTTCTCGACCGGTGGGACGCGGCAATCGAAGATTCGGGGATGTGGCAATTCACGCCGACCATCACCCACGGCGGGATTACGTTTGACGATGTCCTGGCGGACTCCGACCGTGTGACGGGAATCATCAACTGGTCGAACTGCCGCGTCGCTGACCCCGCCGATGACCTCCTCAACTTCTTTGGTCGAGCGTCGGCCGAAGCGGCCGCCGACTTTATGAACACCTACACGGCACATCGACCGTCGAACGACCACCGTCTTTCCCATCGTGCGCGATTCGCGTCGGAACTCGAAGTCGCCCGCTGGCTGATTCACGGGACCGACACCGGGAACGAGTCGATTGTCGCGGAAGCGGAAGGGATGTTGAACTCGCTCCTCGCGACGGTCACCGATAACCCCGCGACCGACCTCGGCGCACCGCCGAAAGCTCCGACGACGCTCGTTTTCAGCGACGAGCCGACCTCTCGGATGCCGGCACCCGACAAACCGGAATCAGACGAACCGCTCTAGCTAGTCAATGGGCGGTAACGCGTCGAGCCTCGCGAGGCGCTCGGGTTCGATTGTCCACTCCCAATCGTGTGCGATGTAGTACAACACCGCATCCACATCCGCCACGTCGATTCCCAACCAGGTTGCGAGAGCCCGACGGTAGAGCACCAACTGCATTGCCTTCGCGTCTTTCTCTTTCTCGGACGGCTTCGCACCCGTCTTCCAATCGACGACAATCCAGCGCCCGTCGATCTGGTACACCGCGTCGATCTTGCACACGATGACGTGGCGTCCCCTCGGCAAGAGAATCTCGAGTTCCGTGTAGGCGGGGGTCAGATGGGGCCAGCGAGACGCGAGGTAGGCATCCTTCAATTTCTGCATCGCTTCGTCAGTGTCGGGGAGGTCGTTCGCTTCGTCCCACCCATCGACGTAATCGTCGTCCACCGCACCGCGTTCGATCCAGAGGTGCACTTCGGTGCCTAATCGAGCGGCACGGTAAGGACGAACGGGAACCGGCCGGCGAGTTCCCTCGCGCGCCGACTCGACGTCCGTCGACCATTCGGCGTAACGCGAGGCGGGGATGCGAACCGGAATCGCCGCGTTCCCCAGGGTGTGGCGAGCGAGCAGCTGGTCCATCGCCAGCACGTCCGCGGGGTCCGCAGCAACGGTGCTGGAATTGACGGCGGCGGCCGCGCGATCGTAGGCGGCACGGTGTTCGGCTCGACCGAGCGCATCGGGTTTCGGCCATTCCACCGGAACACCATCGCCGTCGGGGTTCTCCGAAGGAACAGGTTGGACCGCGTCCGCGGAAATCAACCCGGCGGCCGTCAGTTCCTCCCAGTACGTGCTCGGAATCCGGGCGGTTGTGCCCTTGCCCTCGAAATGCGCACCCGAGATCCACAGGCGATGGCGGGCGCGCGTCACCGCGACGTACATGAGCCGGCGTTCTTCGGGCAAAATCAACATCCGCTTGAGTCGGTCGGTGTAGGACTTGGATTCGATGAGCAACTCGTCGATTGTCGCGGCGTCCTCCCAATTGAATTCCGGCAGGTGACGGCGATCCGGACGGAACGCGTGCGGGAGCGCGCCGAGTTGCAACCACCCCATCTCGTTCGCGGCTTTCGATTTGTCACCGCGCAGGACTCCGTCGGCGGGAATCGGCGGTTGAGTCCATCGCGGAAGAGCCACGACGTCCCATTCGAGACCCTTCGCGGAATGAACCGTGAGGATTTGGACAACACCCGGCTCGGGTTCGTCCGAGCGCGGAGTCATGCGTTCGAGCCTCTCGACCTCGGACACCCAGGTGACAAAGCCACGCAGCGACGGAGTCGTCGGAATGGCAAGGTACGAGTGAACCAGTTCGTCGAACGCTTCGCGGTAGGCGGCGGGGTTGTGGTGGAGCGACGCGATTCCCTCGATGTCCAGGCGGAGGGCCGTCGCGGTCAGGTTCACCACGTCGGGAATCGACAGGTCGACGTGGCGGCGAATGTCGTGGAAGAACTCGGCCGCGTCGCGCAGTTTCGCCCAGCCCTCCTCGGTAAACGCAACCGGTTGGTCGTACTGGCTGGACGTTTCGACGGTGTCGCGCGGTGTATACCGCAATGAGTCAAGTGCGTCCACGAGAGAATCGGTTTCGTCTTCAACCAGGGAACTTCCCAGTCGGGCGCGCTGATCGCGCGTCGTGTATGACTTGGCGACGTTGCGGGCGTGGTTGTGAAGCGCCCAGAGGTCGTTGGCCGACACCTGCCAGCGAGCACCTCCGAGCAGACGAACCAATCGCGCGCCTTTACCCGGTTCTGCTACGACGGACAAAGCGCAGTACAGATCGGCGATGAAGGGGTTCCCGAGAATTCCCGCGACTCCGAGCAGGCGATACGCGACGTTCTTTTCGTCGAACGCACGAAGAAACGTGTCGAGGTGGGTTCGGGTCTGAATGAGCATCGCCATGGTTGGCGGCGCATCGCCCGGTTTGCGTTTGTTCTCGGCCGGATCGAGTCGCTTCAGGAACCAATCCGCGAGTTGGTTCGCCTCGGCCGAGGTGCTCGCCGCGAAGGCGGCGTCGATGTCGAAGTTGCTAGCACCGGGGAAGGACTCGAGCCGCCCGACGTCGTGCCGGCCCTGCGTCGACCGATTGTCCAAGAGCGTGTTCGCGGCCTCAAGAATTTTTGTCCCGTTTCGCCACGACGTTGCCAGAGTGGTGAATTTCGCCTCATCCGCGTTGGGGATGCCGAAATCCGCGTAAAACGAAGTCACGTTGGACGGGCTTGCGCCACGCCATCCGTAAATCGATTGATTGGGGTCGCCCACCGCGGTGACGCCCTCCGCGCCAAAGAGTTCGGCGAAAAGGCTCGTTTGCGCGTACGACGTGTCCTGGTATTCGTCGAGAATCACGACGCTGAAGCGGTCGCGGTAGAACTGTTTGACGTCGGGAAACTGGTGAATGATGCGGCGAGCGAAAGTGACCTGGTCGGAAAACTCGACGACTCCGCGTCGTTTTTTCTCGAGAATGAAGGTGCGGGCCAGCGGCAGCAGCACCTCGAGTGCGCCGACGACCGCGAACTTGTCGCGGAAGGCGTTCATCGCCTGCGTTTCTTTGCCGGGCAGATCCTTCACCGCCTCAACGCGGCGCGCATAATCGACCACCGCGTCGTCATCGGTGACGTCATATTCGCCGAGTTCCGCCGCCAACCGAATGACCGCATCGACCACCGCGGGGAGCGAAAAGTCATACTCGCCGAGGCGCGGGTCGTCGCTGTGGGTAACCACGTCGCGGGCGATGGCGAATGCCGTCGCCTCGGTGATGACCGGCGAGTCCGAATCCCAGCCGATGCGCGCCGCGTGTTCCGCAAAAATCTCGGACGCAAACGCGTTGTAGGTCGACACCGTCGGGGTCGCAAACCCGTGGTCGTCGTCGGCCAGATGATCGACAGAAATCCCCAACTCGTGGAACTTGTCACGGTGGCGTCGAACCAGTGCAATGCGTTGGCGGAATCGTTCGGCCAACTCGCGCGCGGCCTTTCGCGTGAATGTCAATCCGAGAATTTCCTCGGGTCGGACACCCTGGGTGGCGATGAGCCACAGTGCGCGGAGGGACATCGTTTCGGTCTTGCCGCTTCCGGCCCCGGCCAGGACGAGGTGAACGCCGTCTCGGCTGAGGTCGATGACGGCCGCTTGTTCGTCGACCGGCGAGAACGCGAGGTCGAGAAGGCCACCGAGGTGCGCGGGGGTGATGTCACTCATACGTGCTCACCTCCGGGATTCGCACCCACGTGGTTTCGAGATCCCGACTGCCCGTCAGCGTTGGCGCCACCTCGGGACCCACAAACCGTTCCGAGTGCATCGCGACGCCCATCGCAATCACGGTGTCAGCAAAATCCTTCAA
The DNA here is from genome assembly GCA_032117735.1 of Microbacteriaceae bacterium. Taxonomy (GTDB): domain Bacteria; phylum Actinomycetota; class Actinomycetes; order Actinomycetales; family Microbacteriaceae; genus MWH-TA3. The sequence continues at coordinate 2,563 of JAULYU010000064.1, read as the reverse complement.
CGCCGCGTCGTCCATGGCCGATTGTGTTCGCACGGAGTACAGGGCGTCTTTGGACGTCACGCGCGGATACAACAGCCCGGCCGAGTGCAACGTGGTCGCTGCGGCAACGGCGTCGCCCAGCACCCCGTGGCTGAACGCGAGTTGGTAGGCCTTGAGCTGAAGATTGTCCTCGGCCGCCTGCGCGGACGCCGCCGACCGTGCCGTCTTCACATCGATGATGGCGACGGAACCGTCGGGGTATTCCTCAACGCGATCGACGGTTCCCCCGACGACGATGGTGAGCCCGTCGTTTTCGGTCGTGGTCAGCGTGATTTTTGTGAATTTCTCGCTGTCGAGCACGCGGCGTCCTTCGAGAGCAATGGCGCGAACGTAGTCGGCGAGGGCATCAATCATGGTTCGTGTCGCCCTGAGCCACTGTTCCGCCAGCCACGGCGCCTCGAAGTTGACTTCGCCCCACTTTTCTTCCACCGCGGCCCACAGTTCATCGCGTGTTCCGTCGGGAGCGACTTCGATAGCGCGGTGCACGAGAGTGCCAATCGTCGCGTTGATACCGGATGACCCGCCCGCGACGCTCGACACGAACCAATCAAGGGGCGATTTGTCAAACCGCTCGAGGTTCGACGGTGAGACCGGAATGCGTCCGTCCGAAAACAATCGGACGGGGTTGGGCAACGGATATCCCAGCCAGGTGTCGGGGTGCGCACCCGCGACGTCCCGTCGAGCGAGTTCCGCGAGCGCCGCGGCGGCCCGCGTCTGTTCCGCGGCGGATGCCCGGCCCGAGACGAGGAGGTGGCGAAGGCGCCCCACCATTTCGCCGATACTGGCGTCGATGTTTTCGGGAACAAACACCCGACCCCGCGCGGTGGCGGCGGGGACGATTCGGGCTCGGTCTTCGTCCGGCGTTTTTTCCCCCGCAATCATTCGGAAAAGTCCGCTCGGAGTTTCGTCTTCGGACTGGATCGCGGTCGCGAGAAGTCGCGTTCGCGCCCGGGACAAGGTCACGAGGAACAGCCGCACCTCGTCGAAAACAATGTCGCGACGAGTGTCGAGTGTCGCCGCGTCGAGTCCCGCGTGGGCCAGGGCCACGAGGTTGGCTTTGAGAAGTGCACTGCGCGCGCGGGTGTTCGGCCACACACCGTCGTTGAGCCCGGCCGCGACGACGACCTCGAATTCACGTCCGACTGTCGCGGCCGGAGTGCAAACCAGCACGGAACCCGAGGTGGCTCGCGGTGACAGGGAATCGTTCGGGATGGTTTGACCCAAAACCCGGTCGAGGAAGACTGCGGCGGATTCCGACGGCACGTTTTCCAGCGAGGTGGCCGCAATCGCGAACAGAGCCAGGACGGCGTCGAGCGATTCGTGCGCTTTCACCGCGCCCGGTCCAACGGCGAGCGACATCGTCGCCCACGCCTTAGCCCGGTCGCTTCGCGACCACACCGTCCAGAGGAGTTCATCAATCTGTCGGTCGTCAATCGCGTTCACGGCGCGAAGCGTTTCCACGATCCACCGAACGCCGGGCGCCGCGTACTGAACTTCCGTCTCGAACACTCCGGGTTTCGTCAGCACCTCGAGCATGAGTTCGTCCGCCATGCGGTTCCCGTTCGCGGCGATTTCGGCTTTGCGCAGATTCCGTCGGAAACGTCGGTAATCGAGCGTCGTGAGTCGACCGAAGGGGCCGAGCAGCAGGTCGTGGGCGACATCGGCGGTGAGGGGCTCCCGACCAATTCCGACACTGATCAGCATGAGCAGCGACCACACCGCGGGGTGATCGCGCAGCGGCGAACCCGTCGTTTCGGAGAAGGTCGGAATCGAGAGCGAGTTGAGGTGTGTCACCATCGATTCCGCCATCGAACCGCTGCGAACCACGACGGCAATGTCGTCGTAGGCGAGGCCACGGGCGACCGCGTCGCGAATGTATCGCGCGATGATGTCGCGTTCGTGCGCGGGGGACGACGCGGTGGCACTCGCGAGATCGAAGCCCGGAGTCGACCGGGATTCGAGCGGCGACATCGGAGCGGGGTAGGTGCGCCGGACCGAGGGGACGCCGCCGCCAATGGCCGACGCGACCTGGCCGAGGATCGCGGGCATCGCCCCGGACTGGCGGTGAATCGTGCTCAGCGTGAGGGTTGGGGCCCACGCCACCGTGGTGTCGTCGACGAAGGTCACGCGACCTCCGCGAAAACCCGTGGTCGCCGTGTCGGGGTCCCCCACCGCGATGACGGTCCCGCGATGCGTCGCCCACGCCGTCACGAACCGCCACTGGGCGGGGGTGAAATCCTGTGCGTCATCGACAATGAGGGCCATTCGCGGCGCGTCCGGTGCTGTGCCGGAGACAATCGCGGTTGCACGGTCGACGAGTTCGGCGGGGTCGACCTGTCCCGCGCGCGAACGCATCACCAGGCGTCGATACGCGGTGAAAAATTCGGCCGCAGCCAACCACTCGGGGTTGTGCGCGGTGCGGCCCAATTCGGCAAGCGCCGCGAACGGCGTCGCACTCGATTCGTCGACCATCCCGAGGTCGCGACTTCGCGACAACAGGTCACGCAGTTGAGTGCGAAACTCG
>JAULYU010000063.1:0-16112 GCA_032117735.1 Microbacteriaceae bacterium | reverse complement strand
GCTGTCGTCTCGGACCGTTGTCTATAAGGGAATGGTCACCACTCTGCAGCTCGAACCCTTTTTCCCCGACCTCTCCGATGAACGCATGGAGTCGAAGCTCGCGATTGTCCATTCTCGCTTCTCGACCAACACCTTTCCGTCCTGGTCGCTTGCTCAGCCTTTTCGATACATCGCGCACAACGGGGAAATCAACACCATCAATGCCAATCGGAATTGGATGCGCGCCCGCCAGTCGCAACTCGCATCACCGGTCCTCGGCAACCTGAGTGACATTTTTCCGATTGTTACAGACGGGGGTAGTGACTCAGCGTCGTTCGATGAGGTGGTCGAGCTGCTCGAACTGGCCGGCAGGTCGTTGCCTCACGCCATCATGATGATGGTTCCCGAAGCGTGGGAGAACGACACCGCGATGGACCTCGGCCGGCGCGACTTCTATCGATTCCACTCGTCGCTGATGGAGCCGTGGGACGGCCCCGCCGCGCTGGCTTTCTCGGACGGGACTGTCGCGGGCGCTACGCTCGATCGCAACGGACTTCGCCCGGGCCGCTTCCTCGTGACCGACGACGGGCTCGTCGTGTTGGCGTCCGAAACCGGCGTTGTCGACATACACCCCGCCAAAATCGTTCGAAGAGGTCGACTCCAACCGGGTCGAATGTTCCTGGTCGACACCGACGCGGGACGCATCCTCGACGACGACGAAATCAAGAGCGACATCGCGTCGTCGCAACCCTGGGGCCAGTGGTCGCGAGATAACGCGATTGTCCTCGAGGAGCTGCCGTGGCGCGAACACATCATTCACACGGCGCCGTCGGTTCATCGACGCCAGAAGACGTTCGGATACACCGAAGAAGAAGTTCGCGTGCTCATCGCGCCGCTCGCGCAGGACGGTGCGGAACCGCTCGGAGCGATGGGAAGCGACTCGCCGGTCGCGGTCCTGTCCGATCGCCCTCGGTTGTTGTTCGACTATTTCACCCAGCAGTTCGCGCAGGTCACCAACCCACCCCTCGATTCGATTCGCGAAGAAATCGTGACGTCGCTCCACGTGGGACTCGGGCCCGAGCGCAACCTGCTCGACGCCACGCCGGAGCACGCGCGACAGGTCGCTCTGACGTTCCCGGTGATTGCCAACGACGAACTGGCCAAGATCCTTCACCTGGAAGAGGGTGGTCGCTCCGTCACGCACGTTGTATCGGGTCTATATCCGATCGACGCGGGAGCCCAGGCGATGGAGCAGCGCCTCGAACAGATGTGTGGTGAAGTCGATGCCGCTCTCGATTGTGGCGCGATGTTCGTCGTTCTGAGTGACCGTGACTCGGACAAGGATCTCGCACCCATCCCCTCGCTCCTGATGCTCTCGGCCATCAACAACCACCTCATCCGCTCGGGACGGCGGATGCAGTCGTCGCTGATCGTGGAGGCCGGAGACGTTCGCGAAGTGCACCACGTCGCCACGCTGATTGGCTTTGGGGCTTCGGCGGTCAACCCGTATCTCGCCATGGAAACCGCTGAACTGCTCGTGCGAACCGGTCGCGTGATCGGGGTGACCCCCGAAAAGGCCGTGACCAACATCATTTACGGTCTGGGTAAGGGCGTTCTCAAGACGATGTCAAAGATGGGGATTTCCGCGGTCGCCTCCTACGCCGGCGCGCAGGCGTTTGAGGCGGTTGGACTCAGTCACGCGTTCATCGATCGTTATTTCACCGGCGTGACGAGCATCCTCGGTGGGGTCTCGATGGACATCATCGCCGAAGAGAATCGCCGGCGTCACGAGCGCGCGTACGGTGACGCGCGGACCTTTCACGAGGTGTTGCCGACCGGCGGCGAATATTCCTGGAGACGCGAGGGACCGCCGCACCTGTTCAACCCCGAAACCGTCTTCAAACTGCAACACGCGACACGACAAAAACGCTATGACATTTTTCGCCAGTACACCGCCGCGGTCGACGAACAGGCCGAACGGCTGATGACACTGAGGGGTCTGTTCCGCTTCGACGCGACGCGCTCTCCGATCCCGCTGGACGAGGTGGAGCCGGCGACAACAATCATCGCCCGTTTTTCCACGGGGGCAATGTCGTACGGAGCAATCTCGGCCGAGATGCACGAAACGTTAGCGGTCGCGATGAACCGACTCGGAGCGCGCTCGAATACGGGGGAGGGTGGGGAGTCTGTCGAGCGTCTGCTCGACCCCGAACGCCGCAGCAAGATCAAACAGGTGGCGAGCGGACGCTTCGGAGTGACGAGCCTCTACTTGACCCACGCTGACGACATTCAGATCAAGATGGCGCAGGGCGCGAAACCGGGCGAGGGGGGTCAACTTCCCGCCAATAAGGTCTACCCGTGGATTGCCGAAACCCGGATGGGAACGCCCGGTGTGGGTCTTATTTCCCCACCACCACACCACGACATTTATTCGATCGAGGATCTCAAACAGCTGATTTTCGACCTGAAACGTTCCAACCCCTCCGCCCGCATACACGTCAAGCTCGTGTCCGAGTCGGGCGTCGGAACCGTTGCCGCCGGAGTGGCAAAATCCAAAGCCGACGTGATTCTCATCTCGGGGCACGATGGGGGCACGGGAGCGAGTCCGCTCTCGTCCCTCAAACACGCCGGAACCCCGTGGGAGTTGGGTTTGGCCGAGGCCCAGCAAACGCTCATGCTCAACGACATGCGCGGGCGCATCGTGCTACAGGTCGATGGGCAGATGAAGACCGGCCGGGATGTCGTCATCGCTGCCCTACTCGGCGCGGAAGAATTCGGTTTCGCGACTGCGCCGATGGTTGTCAGCGGGTGCATCATGATGCGCGTGTGCCACCTCGACACCTGTCCGGTCGGCGTCGCCACCCAAAACCCGTTGCTCCGTGAGCGTTTCACGGGAAAACCCGAGTTCGTCGAAACCTTCTTCGAGTACATCGCCGAGGAGGTCCGCGAGATTCTCGCCCGCCTCGGGTTTCGAACGTTGGCCGAGGCGATTGGCCAACGCGACATCCTCGACGTTGACCGCGCGGTCAGCCACTGGAAGACGGACGGACTGGACCTCGACCCGATTCTGCGCGGACCGACGTTCGATGCCGACGCACCGCGCCACAATGTGTCCCCGCAAGACCACGAGCTCGATTCGCACATCGACCATCGATTCATACAGGGCGCGCAGGCGTCGCTGGCGGAGGGGACTTCGGTCACTCTCACGGCGACAGTCCGCAACACCGACCGCGCCATCGGAACCATGCTCGGTCACGAACTCACCAGAGCGCACGGCGAATACGGGTTACCCCACAACACGATCGACATTTCCCTCGAGGGCTCAGCGGGTCAGTCGCTCGGGGCGTTCGTTCCCCGGGGGATCACCCTCCGACTCACGGGCGATGCGAACGACTACGTGGGAAAGGGTTTGAGTGGCGGTCGAATTGTGGTGCGTCACCCCGTCGAGTCAACCTTTCCCTCGCATCTCAACATCATCGCGGGGAATGTCGTCGGTTATGGCGCGACCAGCGGCGAGTTGTTGATCGCCGGTCAGGTGGGGGAACGGTTCGCGGTCCGGAACTCCGGTGCGACCGCAGTGGTCGAGGGCGTCGGCGACCACGCCCTCGAATACATGACCGGTGGCACCGTGTTGGTTCTGGGTCCCACGGGTCGAAACATCGGGGCAGGAATGAGCGGTGGTCACGCTTTCGTCCTCGACCTCAACCGCGAACTCGTGAACCAACAGGCCCTGGGAGCCGGTGAACTCGAACTCTCGTCGTTGTCCGACGGGGACGCGGCGATTGCTCACGAACTCCTGGCACGCCACGTCACCGAGACGGGTTCGAGCCACGCTGGACAGTTGTTGGACGACTGGGAGACAACCCGGGGACGGCTCACTGCGATTACTCCGCGCGATTTCCGGCGAGTCACCGAGATTCGCCAGCGCGCAATCGATTCCGGAGTGGATCCGGACGGTGCTGCGGTCTGGGCCGAGATTCTGGAGGTGACCGGTGGTTGACCCACGAGGATTTTTGAAAGAGACGGAGCGTCAGACGCCGGCGCGTCGACCGGTGTCGATTCGCTTGCGGGACTGGAAAGAAGTGTACGACGAGCGCGAATCGGGCCAGATCGAACGCCAGGCCGGCCGCTGCATGGACTGCGGTGTCGCGTTCTGCCATCAGGGTTGCCCTCTGGGAAATCTCATCCCCGAGTTCAACGATCTGGTGACGCGCGGTGACTGGCGCGGAGCGAGCGAACGCCTCCACGCGACCAACAACTTCCCGGAATTCACTGGTCGTCTCTGTCCCGCTCCGTGTGAGTCGTCGTGCGTTTTGGGGATCAATCAACCCGCTGTCACCATCAAGCAGTCCGAGTTGGCGATCATTGATACCGCGTGGGACCGTGGGTTCATTACTGCGGTGCTGCCGGATCGACTCACCGGAAAGACGATTGCGATCGTGGGTTCCGGACCCGCCGGACTGGCGGCCGCGCAACAACTCACTCGCGTCGGTCACACCGTCGCGGTGTATGAGCGCGACGATCGGGTGGGTGGACTGTTGCGCTACGGAATCCCCGATTTCAAAATGGAGAAGCACCACATCGACCGCCGTATCGCCCAGATGGAAGAGGAGGGCACTCGCTTTCGAACCGGCGTCACGGTGGGAGTCGACCTCAGTTGGGCGGACATTCTCGACCGATACGACGCGGTCATTGTTGCCACCGGTGCGCCAATCGGACGAGATCTCCCGATACCGGGTCGCGAGCTTCGAGGAATCCATCACGCGATGGAGTATCTGGTTCCCGTCAATCACGCGGTGGCGGGGAAGTCTCTGGACAACCACATCGATGTGGCGGGAAAGAACGTGATAATTCTGGGCGGCGGTGACACCGGTGCCGACTGCCTCGGCACCGCACTGCGTCAGGGCGCGCTCAGCGTGACCACTCTGGCAATCGGGGCTACTCCGCCGACCGAACGTCCGAGCACACAGCCCTGGCCGATGACGCCAACCCTGTTCGAGGTACAGAGCGCTCATGAAGAAGGCGGCGACCGCGTCTATCTGGCCTCAACCGTCGAGTTCGTGGGTGATGACGCCGGCAACCTGAGCGGTCTCGTGGTGTCGGAGACCGAATTTGTCAACGGCGGTCGGCGCCCCAAGGCGGGAACCGAGCGAACAATTCCCGCCGATGTCGTTCTCCTCGCGCTCGGATACTCCGGTGTTGATGGGGCGATGCTGACGGAACAGTTGGGCGTCTCGCTCTCTGATCGCGGCACGTTCGACAGGACGAGTTCCTACGACACCGCTGTACCGGGGCTTTTCGTGGCCGGTGACGCGGGTCGAGGTGCATCGCTCATCGTGTGGGCGATCGCCGAGGGTCGTGCCGTGGCGGCGCGTACCGACGAGTATCTTCGGGGACAGACTCCGCTTCCATCGCCCGTGACCGCTATTGATGCGCCGATACACTTCTAACGCAGACACAACGACAAAGGAAATCATGAGACGCGCCAAAATTGTTGCCACCCTCGGGCCGGCAACAAACACCTACGACACCATCCGGGCCATCATCGAAGCGGGTGTGGATGTTGCACGTCTGAACCTCAGTCACGGTACGTACGAGGTGCACGAAGCGGTCTATGCGCACGTTCGAAAGGTTGCGGCCGATGTCGGAAAGCCGGTCGCTGTACTAGTCGACCTTCAAGGGCCCAAGATTCGCCTGGGTAAGTTTGCGAACGGCCCCCACGAGCTCGCGAAGGGCGACATTTTTACGATCACCACCGAGGACATCGAGGGAACCAAGGACATCTGCAGCACGACCTTCACGGGCCTGCCACAGGACGTCGTTGCCGGGGACATGCTGCTCATTGATGACGGCAAAATCGACCTCCGCGTTCTCGAAACCGACGGTGTTCGGGTGCGCACCGAAGTCGTCGTCGGTGGGCCGGTCTCCAACAACAAAGGAATCAACCTCCCCGGAGTCGCGGTCAGTGTTCCGGCGTTGAGCGAGAAGGACGAAGACGATTTGCGATGGGGTCTGCGTATCGGAGCGGACTACATCGCACTGTCGTTTGTGCGAAGTGCCGCCGACATCACACGGGTGCATGAAATCATGGCCGAGGAGGGGCGACGAATCCCGGTAATCGCCAAGATTGAAAAACCGCAGGCGGTCGAGGCCATCGACGAGATTGTCATTGCGTTTGACGCCATCATGGTGGCCCGCGGGGATCTCGGGGTAGAACTACCGCTGGAACAAGTCCCGCTCGTCCAGAAATTGGCGGTCGAGGCTGCGCGCCGAATGGCAAAACCGGTGATCGTTGCGACCCAAATGCTGGAGTCGATGATTTCGTCGCCGGTTCCGACTCGCGCCGAAACCTCCGATGTGGCGAACGCTATCCTCGACGGGGCGGATGCGGTGATGTTGTCGGGGGAAACAAGCGTCGGAGCGTATCCCGCTATCACCGTGGCCACGATGGCTAAAATCGTCGATAACACGGAGGAACACGGTCTCGAGCGGATTCTGCCGATCGGGACGAAACCCCGAACACAGGGAGGCGCGTTGACCCTCGCCGCGGCGGAAGTCGCGGACTTCGTCGAAGCAAAGTACGTCTGCGTGTTCTCGGAATCGGGTGATTCAGCGCGGCGCATGGCGCGACTTCGGTTCCGCATTCCGATGATTGCGTTTGCCACCGACGAGGCGATACGACGGCGCATGGCGCTCTACTGGGGAATCCAGTCGTTCCTGGTCGACCCGGTCCAACACACCGACGAGATGTTCGTCGAAGTGGACGAACAACTATTGGGTGCGGGGTTGGTGTCAAAGGGGGACAAGGTGGTGGTCATTTCCGGTTCGCCTCCCGGAATCGCGGGCTCCACCAACGACCTTCGCGTCCACGTGATTGGCGACACCATCAGCCCGGTTTAGCAGGCAACACACGTCAAAGGGCGGGGGATTCCCCCGCCCTTTGTTTGTGCCGGATGTGGGATTTGAACCCACACGCCCTTCCGGACAAAGCATTTTGAGTGCTCCGCGTCTGCCATTCCGCCAATCCGGCTCTAGTGCAAAACGATACCGTAGGCTGACACCGTGAGTGAAACCGTAGCCCGTCGCGTGATCGTCGTCGAGGACGAAGCTCTCATCCGAATGGACATTGTCGAAGTTCTCCGGGAAAACGGCTTTGATGTCGTGGGCGAGGCGTCCGACGGCGAAACAGCAATTCAACTGACGCGAGAACTGCTTCCCGACTTTGTGGTGATGGACATCACCATGCCGAAAATGGACGGGTTGACCGCGGCCGAGGCAATCAACAAAGAGCGGCTCGCTCCTGTGGTGATGCTGACCGCGTTCGCACAACCCGAGTTCGTGGCTCGCGCGGTCGAGGCGGGGGCGATCGCCTACGTCGTGAAACCGTTCACGCCCGAACGGCTTTTGCCTCAAATCGAAGTCGCCCTGTCGAGGCATCAGTTGATGCGCGCGGTGGAGGCGGAAGCGAGCGACGCGATCGAACGCCTCGAGACCCGCAAGACGCTGGAGCGTGCCAAAGGCTTGCTGCAGGAAAAGATGAAACTGTCCGAACCGGAAGCATTCCGCTGGATTCAGAAGGCGTCGATGGACCGTCGGTTGACGATGACCGAAGTGTCACTCGCGGTCATCGAACAACTCAACCCGTCGTCTTAGATATCGCGCAAGAGATTCGTAATGCGGACCGTTGACAGACGGTCGCCGGCGTCATTGGTCATCACGATCTCGTGAACGCAAATGGTGCGACCGAGTGAAATCGCGGTGCAGGTTCCGGTGACCCAACCTTCCGCCACGCTCTTCGTGTGTGTCGCGTTGATGTCAATGCCGACGGCGTAACGACCCGGACCGGCGTGGACCGCAGCCGACATGCTCCCGAGAGTTTCGCCCAGAACCACGTGCGCACCGCCGTGAAGAATTCCGACAACCTGCCGGTTTCCCTCGACCGGCATTCGAGCAACCGACCTCGTTGCCGAGATCTCCAGCAACTCAATGCCCAACTTTTGGGTCAATTCGCCACCACCCGTCGAAAACCGTTCGCGGAGTTCGGGATGCAGGTCGTCAAGTATTCCCACGGGGTTGCCCTTCCGTCAGTGGCGCTCGGTAGGCTGACACCGTGAGCGACTCCGAAAAGCCTACCCTCCTCGTTATCGACGGTCACTCGCTCGCGTTTCGCGCGTTCTACGCCCTTCCGCTGGAGTCGTTTCAGACCTCGGGCGGCCAGCACACCAACGCTATTCACGGTTTTCTGTCGATGTTTCTCTCCATTCTCCAGGCCGAAAAACCAACACACGTCGCGGTGGCGTTTGACATCTCGCGATACTCGTTTAGAACCGCGGAATACCCCGAATACAAGGGGACGCGCGGCGAGACACCACCCGAGTTCATCGGGCAGGTGCCGTTGCTGCAGGAGGCGCTCCACGCGATGCGCATCCCCACCATGCAGCTGGAAAACTACGAGGCGGACGACATTCTCGCGACACTGGCGACCAGGGGCGAAGCGGCCGGAATGCGGGTTTTGGTCGTTTCGGGGGACCGCGACACCTTTCAACTCGTCACCGACGACGTCACGGTGCTGTATCCGAGCGCTCGGGGTGTCTCCGAGTTGAAACGCTACACACCCGACGCCGTCGAGGAGCGGTACGGAATTCGTCCGCACCAATATCCCGACATCGCCGCTCTCGTGGGCGAAACCTCCGACAACCTTCCCGGTGTCGACAAAGTGGGCGAGAAAACAGCGGTCAAGTGGATCCAGCAGTACGGCTCGCTTGACGAGGTCATCGCACATCGCGACGAAATCGGCGGAGTCGTGGGGAACAACCTTCGGGAACAACTGGCGAACGTCGAGCGGAACGCGCGACTAAACAAGTTGGTCCGCACGCTCGACCTCCCCATCGACATTGCCGACCTGGCCCGTGTTCCCATCGAACCGACCGAGGTCGTCGACGTGTTCGACCGACTGCAATTTCGTTCCCTCAAGCAACGCGTGCTGCAATTTGGTGGTGCCAGCGGCGATGCCGGCGGGTTAGTCGGGGCGGTGGGCGATTCGGCCTCACGGGTACCTGCTCGTGACCAGCTTTCCAGTCCCACCCCGATTCACCTGGGTGACGAGGAACTCGCGAAATGGCTGGCCGATAATTCCGCGTTCCGGGTTGCGGTGGTCATGGAACAGGGTGATGACGGACTCGTCATCGGGTTGGCGACCGCCGAGGCCTGCGTTCGCAGCATCCGAGCATCGAATTCGCTGGACCACGTCGCGTTCGACACGTGGCTTGCGAGTACCGCTCCCAAAATCGTCCACGACGGCAAGCTGCTCGGCCACCTGCTCGCCGAGAACGGACTGTCGCTGGCGGGAATCGCGCGCGACACCCGCGTCGCCGCGTGGCTCCACGACTCGGCGTCTCGATCCCTCGCTCTGGTGGATGTCGCACGTTCGCTCGCGGGACTGGACGTGCCGGTCGCGGACCCCAACGAACTTGTGCCCTCGGTTGACCCCGCGAGCGTCGCCATCACCGCCTGGATTCTGACGCAATTGGACAGCGCATTCGAAGGCCTGTTGGACGAAGGGCAACAGTCCATCGAGCGCGAGATCGAGATTCCCCTCATTCCGATTCTGGTGGACATGGAGCGCGCGGGTATCGCGATGGATGTGGCCATTCTGGACGACATTTATGCGCGAGTCACCAACACGGCCGAGTCAACAGCGCAGTCGCTGTTCACGATGATCGGACGGGAAATCAACCTGTCGTCCCCGAAACAGTTGCAAGAAGTTCTGTTCGACCAACTCGAGATGCCCAAAACTCGGTCGACCAAAACGGGTTTTTCAACGGACGCCGCCTCGCTGGCCGATTTGCAGGCGTCGACCCCACACCCGTTCCTGGACGGACTGCTCGAACACCGTGAGCAGACCAAACTGGCTCAGATCGTCGAGGGGCTGCGCAAAAGCGTTCAGCCGGACGGGCGAATTCACACGACCTTCGATCAGACCGGGACCACGACGGGCCGCCTCTCGTCCTCCGATCCGAATCTTCAAAACATCCCGATCCGTTCCGACACCGGAGCCGAAGTTCGGGCGGCGTTCGTCGCGGACCGCAACCACGATGGACTGTTGACCGCGGACTATTCGCAGATTGAAATGCGAATCATGGCCCACTTGTCGGGCGACGAGTCCTTGGTCGCGGCATTCCAGTCGGGGGAGGACCTGCACCGTTTTGTCGGTGCCAAGGTTTTCGGAGTCGAGCCGAGTGACGTTACCCCCGCGATGCGCACCAAGGTGAAGGCGATGTCGTACGGACTGGCGTACGGCCTCTCCGCTTTCGGCCTGGCTAAACAGTTGCGCATTGACAACAAGGAAGCCAAGTCGTTGATGTCCGACTACTTCTCTCGATTCGGAGGCGTTCGCGACTATTTGCGTTCGGTGGTCGAACAAGCCCGAAAAGATCTGTTCACGACGACGGTTTTCGGTCGAAAGCGTCAGTTTCGCGACCTCGCGAGTTCTAATCGACTTGTCCGCGACAACGCGGAACGTGCGGCGCTCAACGCACCGATTCAAGGAACCTCCGCGGACATCATGAAGATCGCCATGATTCGAGCGACAGAAGGCGTCCGAAACGCATCACTCGCGTCGCGCCTTCTCCTGCAGGTCCACGACGAATTGATTTTCGAAATCGCGCCGGGTGAAACCGATTTGCTGCGACGCATCGTCGAAGACGCCATGCAACACGCGGTGACACTCTCGGTTCCGCTCGATGTGCAGGTCGGACTGGGGTCGTCATGGAAAGCCGCGGGTCATTAGGCTCGTCTCATGACAGATACACGAACACCCACCGCAATCGATCACATCGCCGAAAGGTGGGTTGACACCCTTTGCGAATTAGACCCCGACACCCGAATTTGGTTGGGGCGTGACGGCGACATCTCGTCGTTCGGCGATTTTTCGCCGGCGGGACACGAGGCGTACCTCTCGGCGGCACGGCAGGCGCTGACGACGCTTCGCGCCGCAGACGCGGTGGACGACGTCGATCGGGTGACCAAGCTCGACCTCGCCGCCGGTCTGGAACTGACCCTCGAATTGGGCGAATCGAAGTGGCACCTGCGGGACATGAACAACATCGCGTCTCCGGCGCAGGGGATTCGAGATGTGTTCGACCTGATGCCGACCGACGGCAACGACGCGTGGGAGACCATCGCGGCGAAACTGGGGAACGTGGCGGGAGCGCTGAACGGATATCGCGAATCGTTGACCGAGGGCATTCGATTGGGGATGGTTCCGGCCCGGCGCCAGATTCTGGAAGTGATCGCTCAAGCGGACCGGAACGCGGGAGCCGAAGGGTTCTTCGTTGATTTCGCCACCAACACCGCCCCCGAGACGCTTCCCGAGAGCCTTCGAGCGCAACTTCGCACCTCGGCGGAATCCGCGCGACTGGCCTATCGAGAGTTTGAATCCTTCCTGCGCGACGAACTCGCTCCGGCATCCCACAACAACGACGGAGTGGGACGCGAGGTCTATGCCCTCCATTCACGGTATTTCCTCGGCGCGACCGTGGACCTGGACGAAACGTACGAGTGGGGACTCGAGGAACTCGCCCGGATGACCGCAGAGCAAGAGGAAATCGCCCACCGAATCGCCGGTGGCTCCGTCGCCGATGCGGTCGCCGCTCTCGACAACGATCCGAGCCGAAAGATTCACGGCACGGACGCGCTTCAGGCGTGGATGCAGAAGTTGTCCGACAACGCGGTGCGCGAACTCGGGCGTGAACACTTCGACATCCCGGAAAAGATGCGGAAGCTCGAGTGCCACATCGCCCCAACCAAGGACGGCGGTATTTACTACACCGGCCCGAGCGATGATTTCTCTCGCGCGGGACGCATGTGGTGGAGCGTGCCGGAGGGAGTCACCGAGTTCGACACCTGGCGGGAAACCACGACTGTCTATCACGAGGGCGTTCCGGGTCATCACCTGCAAATCGCACAGGCGGTCCACAACTCGGGCGTTTTGAACACGTGGCGTCGTCAACTCGCCGGGTCGTCCGGCCACGCCGAGGGCTGGGCGCTCTACGCCGAGCGGCTCATGGCGGAATTGGGTTATCTCGACGACGACGGTGATCGGTTCGGAATGCTGGACGGTCAGCGAATGCGCGCCGCTCGCGTCGTTCTCGACATCGGGGTACACCTCGGCAAAAAGCGACCCGACGGACAGGGCCTGTGGGACGCCGAATACGCCTACGACTTCATGCGCTCCAATGTTCTGATGGAAGACGAATTCGTGCGATTTGAAGTCAACCGTTATCTCGGATGGCCGGGACAGGCGCCGTCCTACAAAATCGGGCAACGCATCTGGGAAGACCTGCGTGCCGAATCCGAGCGCCGCGAGGGCAGCGCGTTCTCTCTCCCTGCCTGGCACAAGCGGGCACTCGACATCGGCGGAACCGGTCTCGACACCCTTCGCGTGGCGGTTCTCGGCGACTGGTAGCGGTTGCGGGGCCAGCGAATAGGTCGCTAGACTGAGCTGTTGCCGCTTGGTGACACGTCCCTGTCCGCTGCCCGCGTGAAGAGATTTGCGTGGGCCTATTTCATGCCCCACTGGAGCAATTCACCTATGACTACACCCCAGACCAAACAGGTCGCGATTAATGACATCGGATCAGCCGAGGATTTCCTCGCCGAAGTTGAAAAAACGCTGAAGTTCTTCAACGACGGAGACCTCATCGAAGGCACCGTTGTCAAGATTGACCGCGACGAGGTTCTTCTCGACGTTGGGTACAAGACGGAGGGTGTCATCCCGATCCGTGAACTTTCCATCAAGCACGACGTCAACCCGGATGAGGTTGTCGCGGTGGGTGATGTGGTCGAGGCCCTCGTTCTTCAGAAAGAAGACAAAGAAGGCCGACTGATTCTCTCCAAGAAGCGCGCGCAGTACGAACGCGCGTGGGGGGACGTCGAAAAGGTCAAAGAGGCGGACGGCATCGTCACCGGAACGGTTATCGAAGTCGTCAAGGGTGGTGTCATCGTCGACATCGGTCTTCGCGGCTTCCTGCCGGCGTCGCTCATCGAACTTCGCCGCGTGCGCGACCTCACGCCCTATCTCGGCCAGGAAATCGAAGCCAAAATTCTCGAACTCGACAAGAACCGCAACAACGTGGTTCTCTCGCGTCGCGCGTTGCTCGAACAGACCCAGTCGGAAAGCCGCAGCCAAATCCTCGGCAACATCCAGAAGGGTCAAATCCGCAAGGGTGTCATCTCGTCCATCGTCAACTTCGGCGCGTTCGTTGACCTCGGCGGTGTCGACGGTCTGATCCACGTTTCCGAACTGTCGTGGAAGCACATCGAGCACGCCTCTGAGGTCGTCGAGATTGGCCAGGAGGTCACGGTCGAGGTGCTTGAGGTCGAAAACGACCGCGAACGTATCTCGCTGTCGCTTAAGGCGACCCAGGAAGACCCGTGGCAGGTGTTCGCCCGCGAACACGCGATTGGTGAAATCGCCCCGGGTAAGGTCACCAAGCTCGTTCAGTTCGGCGCGTTTGTTCGCGTCGCGGACGGCATCGAAGGACTCGTCCACATCTCGGAACTGTCCGCGAGGCACATCGAGCTCGCGGAGCAGGCCGTAGCGGTCGGAGACGACGTGTTCGTCAAGATCATCGACATCGACCTCGAACGTCGTCGTATCTCGCTGTCGCTCAAGCAGGCCAACGAGGGCGTTGACGCGGAGGGAACCGAGTTCGACCCCGCGCTGTACGGCATGCCGACCGACTACGACGAGACCGGGGCCTATCGCTACCCCGAGGGTTTCGACCCCGCGACGGGTGTCTGGAAAGACGGCTTCGACGAAGCGCGGACGAAGTGGGAACGCGACTACGGCGCGGCCCAGGCCCGCTGGGAGGCACACAAGGTGCAGGTTGCCCGCATGAACGCCGAAGCAGACGCACTACCCGATGTTCTGCCCGCGGACACTGCTTCCTCGACGTCGTCGTCATCGGACGACGTTGCCCCCGGATCGCTTGCCGAAGACGAGGCGCTCATCGCGCTGCGCGACAAGCTCGCCGGCGAGGGTTCCGAATAGCAACGTTCATCGAGTTGGGGGTGGTCGGAAACGGCCACCCCTTTTCGTTACTCTGGACGAGTGCCACTCATCGCGTTAACCGGCGGAATCGCCGCGGGGAAGTCGACCGTCGCGGCACGGTTCCGTGAACTCGGTGCGCACGTCATTTCCGCGGACGAGCTCGTGCACTACGTGCAGCGCGGCGGTAGCCCAACACTCGACGCGATTCGCGACCGGTTCGGTGTGGGAGTGGTCGATGCGGACGGCGAACTCGACCGCGCCGCTCTCGGTCGACTGGTTTTCGATGACGGGATAGCCCGCGGCGACCTCGAAGAAATCGTGCACCCCGCCATCGGTGTTGAATTTCGCGCCCGAGTTGCCGACATTCTCGCGGCAGACCCCCACGCGATAATCCTTTACGACATCCCGCTTCTGGTCGAGACCAATCGTGCGGATGACTTCGACGGAGTGATCGTCCTCTCCTGCGACCCACAGATCCGACACGACCGTCTCGTGGCGATTCGCGGTCTGTCGAGCGAGGACGCGTGGGCTCGGATCAATTCCCAAGCCACCGAGGAGGATCGACGGAATTTTGCGGATTGGGTCATCGATTCGTCGGGGTCAATCGAGGACACGGTCGCCCAGACCGACGCCGTTTGGCGCGAGGTCGCGTCTCGGTATCAGGTTTAGTCTGGACTGATGGAACCAACGCGCGCCGTTCGCCCGTTCCGGGTGATCAGCGAGTACACGCCGAGTGGAGACCAACCGAAGGCGATTGCCGAGTTGGCGGCCCGAATCAACGCGGGAGAGACCGACGTCGTGCTGTTGGGTGCGACCGGAACCGGGAAGTCGGCGACGACGGCGTGGCTCATCGAGCAGATTCAACGACCGGCACTGGTTCTGGCCCACAACAAGACCCTCGCCGCGCAACTGGCGACCGAGTTCCGCGAGTTGATGCCCGACAACGCGGTCGAATACTTCGTCTCGTACTACGACTATTACCAACCCGAGGCCTACGTCCCGCAGACCGACACGTTCATCGAGAAGGACACGTCCATCAACGAGGAGGTCGAGAGACTCCGCCACTCCACGACGAATTCGCTGCTGTCGCGGCGGGATGTCATCGTCGTGTCCACCGTCTCGTGCATCTACGGGCTGGGTTCGTCCGAGGAGTACCTGGAGGCGATGATTGCGCTCCAGGTCGGTCAGCGCATCACGCGAACCGACATCATTCGTCGTTTTGTCGGGATGCAATACGAGCGCAACGACATCGATTTCAGTCGCGGAAAGTTTCGCGTGCGCGGTGACACGCTCGAGATTATTCCCCAGTACGAAGAGTTGGCCGTTCGCATTGAGATGTTTGGGGACGAAATCGAGGCGCTGTATCAACTGCACCCGCTGACGGGTGAAGTAATCAAGCAGATGGAGTCGATTTCCATTTTCCCCGCGTCCCATTACGCGGCCAGCGGTGAGACCATGCGACGTGCGATTGTGGCGATCAAGGCCGAGCTGGAGGAGAGGCTCGCGGTTCTCGAAGGTCAGAACAAGTTGCTCGAAGCGCAACGGCTTCGCATGCGCACGACGTACGACCTCGAGATGATGGAACAAATCGGTTTCTGCAGTGGAATCGAGAACTACTCGATGCACATGGACGGGCGCGAACCGGGTCAACCCCCGAACACGCTGCTCGACTATTTCCCGGACGATTTCGTCGTCATTATCGACGAGTCCCACGTCACCGTTCCGCAGATTGGGGCGATGTACGAGGGGGACGCGTCGCGCAAGCGAACGCTGGTCGAACACGGTTTTCGCCTGCCGAGTGCGCTCGATAACCGCCCGCTCCGGTGGGCCGAGTTCCTCAACCGGGTCGGGCAGAAAGTCTATTTGTCGGCGACGCCGGGGAAGTACGAGATGGGAGTCGTGGACAGTGTGGTCGAACAGATTATTCGCCCCACCGGTCTGGTCGACCCGCAAATCAAAGTGAAGCCCACGAAAGGGCAAATCGACGATGTGCTGGAAAGCATCCGTGAGCGCGTCGCCAAAGACGAACGCGTTCTGATTACAACCCTGACCAAAAAGATGTCGGAGGATCTCACCGACT
>JAULYU010000062.1:0-11243 GCA_032117735.1 Microbacteriaceae bacterium | reverse complement strand
GAAATTCGGCGCGGGCGCCGCTCGACCGACACCACGATCCCCGAGATTCGCGGTGAGCGCCTCCGCATCCACCGGTCCCCCACCGCGTGGGCCATCGCCGCCACACTCGTCGTGTCCTCGACCACGGGGTACGGAATGTTCGCCTGGCTTCCCGACATCGCCAAAGAATCTGCGCTGATGAACCAGGCGGAAGGCGGACTCATCCTCGCCCTGTTCGCCGGAGTGGGACTCCCCATCGCGCTGGGAATTCCCCTCCTAGCCGCCAAAACCTCGAACGTTTCGGCGATCGTGTTTGTCGGGTCCGGACTCACGATCACCGGCGCACTCGGATTCGCGCTCGCCCCCACCGCCGCCCCCTACCTGTGGGCTGCCGTCATCGGGAGTGGAACCCTTCTGTTCCCGCTCGCTCTCGTGCTCGTCAATCTTCGAACCCGATCGAGTGGCGCGTCCCTTCAGGTCAGCGCGTTCGCACAGTTTGTCGCCTATTCGGTGGCGGCGATGGCGGCCCCGCTGATGGGGTTCAGTCGCGCCGCCACCGGATCGTGGCAACTGGCCATGATCGGTATCGCGGTGATCGGCCTCGCCGCGGTGTGGTCGGGCACTGTGCTGGCACGCAATCGAACGGTTGAGTCGGAACTCGTTCGGTAACTACGCCAGCCACCGCTCGGCGAGATAGTCCGAGCTGACCCGGCGAACGGTTCCCGAGCGCGAACGGAAAATCACGCTCTCGGTGCGCAACCAGCGACCGTCGTGCCGCACCCCGCGCACGAGTTCGCCGTCGGTCACACCCGTCGCCACGAAGAAGGTGTTGTCGCTCGCGACCAGTTCGTCGGCGGAATACACATAATCGAACTTCAGTCCCGCCGCGATTCCGCGGTCGCGTTCCTCGTCGGACCCCGCCACCAAACGGCCCTGGATGAAACCGCCCAACGCCTTGATGGCGCAGGTCACGGCTACTCCTTCGGGACTGCCGCCGACGCCGTAACACAGGTCGATTCGGTTGTCCTCGCGAGCGGCGTTGATTCCCGCAGCGACATCGCCGTCCAGAATGAGGCGGGTGTGGGCTCCGGCCGTGCGGATTTCTTCGATGGCGTCGGCGTGACGCGGACGATCCAAGATTGCAACCTTGATCTGGTCCACCCTCTTGTTCTTCGCTTTCGCGAGAGCCCGGATGTTGTCGGTCAACGACTGCGCAAGATCCAGAACACCGTGAGCGTCAGCGTTCGCCACGAGTTTCTCCATGTAGTACACGCTCGACGCGTCGAGCATCGACCCGCGATCGGACACCGCCAACATCGAAATGGCGTGCCCACGGCCCGCCGCGGTGAGGCTCGTCCCGTCGATGGGGTCGACCGCGATGTCGCACTCGGGACCGGTCCCGTTTCCCACCACTTCCCCGTTAAACAACATCGGGGCGTTGTCTTTTTCGCCTTCGCCAATAACGATGGTCCCCTGGAAATTCACGGTGCCGAGGAAGGTTCGCATTGCGTCGACCGCCGCGCCGTCCGCGGCGTTCTTGTCACCGCGACCGATGTAGGGCAGTGCACGAATCGCAGCCGCCTCGGTGGACCGAACGAGTTCGAGGGCGAGGTTGCGATCCGGGTGGTCAAATTGGTTGGTCATCTCAGTCCCTTGGGTTTCCCTCAAGCCTATCCCGTGGGCCCGAACACTAGACTGAAGCCGCCCGAAAACCCCACGCCAAGGAGAACTATGCCCGTCGCAACACCGGACCGCTATGCCGAAATGCTCGACCGGGCGAAAAAGAACTCTTTCGCGTATCCCGCCATCAACGTGTCGTCGTCGTCGACCATCAACGCGGTGTTGCAGGGACTGACCGAAGCCGGCTCGGACGGAATCATCCAGGTCACGACGGGTGGTGCCGACTTTTTCGCCGGGCACACCGTCAAGGGACGGGCAACCGGAGCGTTGGCAATGGCGCGATTCGTCCACGAAGTTGCCAAGTCGTACCCGATCACGGTGGCCCTCCACACGGACCACTGCCCGAAGGAAGCGCTCGACGGATTTGTATATCCGCTGATCGAGGCGAGTGAAGCCGAAGTGAAAGCCGGTCGCGACCCGATTTTTCAATCGCACATGTGGGACGGGTCCGCGGTGCCACTGGCGGAAAACCTCGAGATTGCAAAAACAATCCTGGCGAAAACACGGAACATCAATGCAATCCTCGAAGTCGAGATTGGCGTCGTCGGCGGTGAAGAAGACGGCGTGAGCCACGCCATCAATGACAGCCTGTACACCACGCTGGATGACGCGATCGCCACCGTCGAAGCGCTCGGTTTCGGGGAAAACGGGCGTTACATGGCGGCTCTCACCTTCGGAAACGTTCACGGCGTGTACAAGCCGGGGAACGTCAAGCTTCGCCCCGAAATCCTCGCCGAGATTCAGGCCGGACTCGCCGACAAATACGGAACCGACTCGAAACCGCTCGACCTCGTGTTCCACGGCGGCTCGGGGTCGACCGAGGACGAAATCAACGAAGCCGTTCGCAACGGTGTCGTCAAGATGAACCTCGACACCGACACCCAGTACGCCTTCACGCGGTCGGTCGCCGACACGATGTTCACCAACTACTCGGGCGTCCTCAAGGTCGACGGCGAAATGGGCAACAAGAAGGTCTACGACCCGCGCTCGTGGGGCAAGCTCGCCGAGACCGCGATGGCATCCCGCGTTGTCGACTATGCCACGCAACTCGGCTCGGCAGGTCACGCGCTCAGCCAGTAGTCGCGGCCAACGACGGCGTGTGCCGCCTAGGTGTCGGTGCGACGACCCCCGAGTGGTCGATCGCTCTCGCCGCGCAGTTCCTTCGGGAGCGAGAACATGAGGTCCTCGGTCGCGGTGGTCACGGTCTCGACCTGGCTAAAGCCAGCAAGACGAATGTCGGACAGCAACTCGTCGACGAGGTGTTCCGGGACACTCGCGCCCGACGAGATTCCGACCGTCTCGACGCCGTCGAACCATTCCTGTTTGACTTCGCTCGCGTAGTCGATTCGGTAGGCCGCACGAGCACCGACCTCCAGTGCCACCTCGACGAGCCGAACCGAGTTGGACGAGTTGGCCGAACCGACAATCAGCACCAGGTCGCAGTCGGGAGCAATCTTTTTGATGGCCACCTGGCGGTTCTGAGTCGCGTAACAAATGTCATCGCTGGGCGGGTCCTGCAGGTGCGGGAAGCGCAAGCGAAGACGGCGAACGGTTTCCATCGTCTCGTCCACCGACAGGGTCGTCTGTGACAGCCAAATCAATTTGTCGGTGTCGGGAACTTCGATGACATCCGCTTCGTCCGGGTTGTTGACAAGCGTCGTCTGGTCGGGTGCGTGCCCCATCGTGCCTTCGACCTCTTCGTGCCCTTCGTGGCCGACGAGAAGAATGTGGAACCCCGTGCGCGAAAAGCGTTCGGCTTCGCGGTGAACCTTCGTCACGAGCGGGCAGGTCGCGTCGATCGCCATGAGGTTACGATCGAACGCGTCGCTCTTGACCTTGGGGGAGACTCCGTGGGCGCTGAAGACCAGGTGTGAACCTTCCGGCACTTCGTCGACCTCGTTGACGAACACCGCACCGCGTTCGGTCAAGGCCGTCACGACCTCGACGTTGTGGACGATTTCTTTGCGCACGTACACGGGCGATCCGAATTGGTCGAGGGCTTTTTCGACGGCGACAACCGCGCGGTCGACACCCGCGCAGTAACCGCGGGGCGCGGCGAGAAGCACCCGTTTCGGACCGGCGGTGGGCACCTCAACGAGAGGCGTCTCGCGGACCGGGTGACGCGCCCGAAGGGTGATGTCGATTTTGCCGTTGGTGACTGTGCTCACGGGTTCAGTCTATGTTTCCCCGCGCCCCCGCGAGGTCAGCGAGCGATCGCCACTCGCGGTCAGCACCCGGCGCCGTGGCGACGAGAATGAAATCAGTCCCCTCGCGAGGATCGGGGACATGCAGCCTGACCACGCTGTCCCCCTTGTTCCACTCGACAATCAGTCCGTTCTCATCCGAATCCCATTCATAGTCGCCGTCGAACGCGCCGTGAGAATTCCGTAATCCGGCGAGGTTCAACGTCGCCTTCGTGAGCGGTTCGCCGAGCGCCGCCTCAATGTCGGTTCGCTCGCCGATGAGGGCGGACATCGTGAATACGACCGGCAGATCGGTGAGCATCGCAATGATTCGGTCCATGAAATCGTCACCGTGGTCGGTGCTCGGCATCGCATCGAGAACGATGGGCTCGTCGTCGAAACCGGTCTCGGGCGTCATCACAACGAGATCGCGAAGGTAGAGAGGAACCATCCCCGCAGCGTTGTCAAGCACGCCGAGGTCGTCGTAGAGATAAGTAGCGGGACGCATCCGATTCCTTTCCGCGAGAAGATTCCACAGTACCGTCCGCCGACGGCGGTGAAAGGTACGGTTAAACCATGACGGACGCACCCGACGACATCACACCGCTCTCGGTGAGTGTCGCGTCTCGAGTCGCCCGTGACAAGATCGCCGCGTGGAAATCCTTCTGGCTCGAGGGCGAAATCGCCGAGTGGAACACCTGGAAGCACATGGTGTTTTTTAGCCTCAAAGACGAGACGTCCAGAATCAACTGCAAAATTGACATTTCAACCGTCACGGCATCGGGTGAAGAGTTCGGCATGGGCGACAAGATTCGCCTGTTCGGTCAATTCGATTATTGGCCGGGGAGAGGCGAGCTGAAGTTCGTCGCCAACGCGATTCGCCACGAGGGGCTCGGCGACTTTCTCGTTGCTATCGAGAAACTACGGGCGACGCTTCTGGCGGAGGGTGCGTTCGACGAATCCCGAAAGGTGCCTCTGCCCAAATTCCCTCGGTGCATCGGGCTCATCACCTCGAAAGACTCCGACGCCGAAAAGGACATACTCGCCAATGCGCGTAATCGATGGGCCGACGTCCGGTTCACAACGATCTACACCGGTGTCTCCGGCGACGGCGCGACCTCGCAGATACCTGCTGCTATCGCGCAGCTCGACGCCGACCCCGAGGTCGACGTCATCATCATCGCCCGAGGCGGCGGCGCGTTCCTCGAGTTGGTCGCGTTTAGCGATGAACGGATTGTGCGCGCTGCGATGGCGTGCGTGACTCCGATTGTCAGCGCGATTGGCCACGAGAACGACCGACCACTTCTCGACGAGGTCGCCGACCTGCGGGCGTCCACGCCGACCGACGCCGCCAAACGAGTCGTTCCCGACGTCGCCGCGGACCTCGCCGAAATCGACCAATTGCGGGCCCGCGGTCGGCACGTCACCGTCACTATCATCACCAACCAGATTGACCGGATTCGCCAACTCGCCTCGAGACCCGTTATGGCGAGCCCGTTGGCTTACCTCGAACGGCACGAAAACGACCTCACCAATCTCGCCTATCGCGGTTCGACGCTCGTGACCGCGCTGGTTCAACAAACCGCCGATCGACTTCACGGAATGCGGGGGGCGCTTCGCACGCTGTCACCGCAAAACACTCTCGACCGCGGATACGCGATTGTGCGTGACGCCGCGGGCCGGGTCGTCAACACGACGGCGGGCGTGACCTCCGGTGACGCGCTGGCCCTTCGCGTCGCCGACGGCGACATCAACGCAACGGCAAACTGACGAAAGGTATCGTTGAACCATGGCGGACAAACTTCCCGAGGTGTCATCCCTCACCTACGAACAAGCACGCGACGAACTGGTGACAATCGTTGACTCCCTCGAGAAGGGCACGGCGTCTCTCGACGAATCGGTGACGTTGTGGGAACGCGGCGAAGCCCTCGCCGCCCGCTGCGAGGAATGGTTGGCCGGCGCACGGGCACGGCTTGAAGCCGCCCGGAAGCCCGCCGAGTGAGCGCCGCACAGGAACGCCGAAACCGCAGCAACCTGTACACGCTGTCGGGGGCGCTCCTCGCGTCGTTCGCGGTCGTCTTTGTCATCGTGATCCTCGCCATTCGCCCGGACCCCATGACCCGAGCCGAAGTCGATTGGAGCGACGTACACGCGAGCGCGCCGAATCCTCAGTCTCTCGTGAACCCCATATTCGTCGACGCGGACGGCGACTGGTGGTCCAACCGCGCCGAGTACATCGGGGGCGACGCCGTCGAGTGGTACATCGGACTCATCACTCCCTCGGGCGAATTCGTGTCGATTGAGCAATTCACCGGGACGATTCCCCCCGAATTGCTCGGCCTCCTCGATGACGCAGACCCGGTCACGGTAACGGTTGCGGGTTCTTCGGCGACGGTGGTCGACCGTTCGACGCTCAAGAATCCGGGCAATTACGAACTGGTTTATCAGTTTCCTCTCGCGTCGGGAGGTAGCCTGATTGTGTCCGGAACCGCGGATCGAACCGAAATGGAACTGGTCGCGCAACGCGCGCTCGAATCGTTGAAAGGCTGATTGTGTCCTCCACCCAACCGTCTAATCCGCGCGAGGCGTGGTCGCAATTGGTCGCCGGGAACGATCGATTCGTGGCCGGAACGCCCGCCCATCCCCGCCAAGACGTCGAACATCGCGACTCACTCGCGCAAGGACAGCGGCCGTTCGCAGCGCTGTTTGGATGCGCCGACTCACGACTGTCCGCCGAAATCATCTTTGATGTGGGTCTGGGTGACCTGTTTGTTGTCCGCAACGCCGGCCAAACGATTTCGCAATCGGTCATCGGATCGTTGGAATACGCGGTCAACGCACTCGGTGTGAACCTCATCGTGGTGCTCGCCCACGACGAGTGCGGCGCCGTTCGCGCGGCGATTGATTCTCGTCATCCGGAGGCGACGCCTCTCCCGGTCAACATTCGCTCGATCACCGACGCGATCCAGCCCGCTATCGACCGTGTCCTGCTCGCCAATGCGACGCAGAATATCGACGACATCCACATCGACGACGTCGGCAAGGAACACCTGCGCGACACCATCTCCGAACTGCTCACGCAGAGCGAACTCGTCAGCGAGGCCATCGCGAACGGAACGGTCGGTATCGTAGGCGCAACCTACATTTTGCGTGAGGGGCGAATCACGCCGTCCCTTGTTTTTGGCGACATCGAATGATTGCGAGGGGAAAGAAATGAGCGAGTTTCGCATCGAACACGACACGATGGGCGAGGTCCGCGTTCCGGTAGACGCACTGTACGGCGCACAAACACAGCGGGCGGTTGAAAATTTTCCGATTTCCGGCAGTGGTCTCGAGCCCGCACAGATTGTTGCCCTCGCCCACATCAAACGCGCGGCGGCCATCGTCAACGAACGGTTGGGCATCATCCCGGCCGACATCCGTGATGCCATCGTGGCGTCCGCGGACGAAATCGTTACGGGCCACCACCACGAACACTTCCCCGTGGACACTTACCAAACAGGTTCCGGAACCTCGTCGAACATGAACATCAACGAGGTCCTCGCAACCCTCGCGACCGCGAAGCGCGGGGAAACCGTCCACCCGAACGATCACGTCAACGCCTCGCAGTCGTCGAACGACGTGTTCCCCACGTCGGTCCACCTCGCTGTGACCTCGGCACTTCTCGGGGATGCGATTCCCGCACTCGACCACCTCGCTGTCGCACTGGAAAAGAAGGCCGCGGACTGGGCGACGATGGTCAAGCCCGGTCGCACCCACCTCATGGATGCGACACCGGTCACGCTCGGACAGGAATTCGGCGGCTACGCGCGACAGATTCGCCTCGGAATTGAACGAATCCAATCAACCATCGTTCGAGTTGCCGAGGTTCCCCTCGGCGGAACCGCGGTCGGCACTGGTATCAACACGCCCGTCGGTTTCTCGGCCGCGGTCATCGCCGAGCTCGCAACGTCGACCAAACTTCCTGTCACCGAGGCGAAGGACCACTTCGAGGCTCAGGGCGCGCGTGACGGACTCGTCGAAGCCTCGGGCGCTCTGCGCGTGATTGCGGTGTCACTCACCAAGATCTGTAACGACATCCGGTGGATGGGGTCGGGTCCGAACACGGGAATCGCCGAAATCAACATCCCGGACCTGCAACCCGGGTCGTCCATCATGCCGGGCAAGGTGAACCCCGTGGTCCCCGAAGCGGTGCTCATGGTGTGCGCCAAGATTATCGGCAACGATGCGACCGTGGCCTGGGCCGGAGCCTCCGGCTCGTTCGAACTCAACGTGGCCATTCCGGTGATGGGTACCTCGCTGCTTGAATCGATTCGACTTCTCACCAACGCGAGCCGCGTTCTCGCCGACAAGACGGTCGACGGACTCGAAGCGAACGCCGAGAGGGCCGCGGCACTCGCCGGGATGTCCCCGAGCATCGTCACCCCGTTGAACCGCATCATCGGATACGAAGCGGCGGCGAAAATCGCCAAGCACTCGGTGAAGGCCGGGATGACCGTCCGCGACGCCGTCATCGACCTCGGCTATGTCGAGCGCGGCGAAATCACCGTCGAACAACTCGACGCGGCTCTCGACTTGCTGTCGATGACGCGGCCCGGGGTCGCGACGTAACCTATGAATCGCGCGACGATTTCCCGATGGGCACGTGTTATCGCCCGTGTCGTCTTGGGGTTGGCGCTGACGTCCGCGGGAATCAGTCACCTCGGATCGGCCCGCGCCGAATTCCAGGCGCAGGTCCCACCCTGGGTCCCCCTCGACCCCGATTTCGTCGTCGTCGCGTCGGGGGTCGTTGAAATCCTGCTGGGTGTCGCACTCGTTGTTCTCCCCCGGCTCGCGCCGGTCGTCGGAATCACGACGGCACTGTTTTTCATCGCGATCTTCCCCGGGAACATCTCGCAGTTCGTCAACGGGATTGACGCCTTCGGTCTCGACTCCGACGAAGCCCGCGCGATTCGACTCGTGTTCCAACCGCTTCTCGTCCTGTGGGCGCTGTGGTCCACCGGTGGATGGGCCCTCATCCGAGGTAAGGTGGCGAAATGGAGTCCCTCGCACTCGTCGTGACGTTGATGCTGTTGGCCCAGGTCGTGCTGGCTCTGGCGGTCATCGTCTTCGCATCACTCGCGCGATTCCGCGGACGATTCCGACGGACCGCGCTGGTCCTGATTATTGTGCTCGCGGTAGAGACAGCCTGGGCGCTGTCGGTTCAGCCCGCATTCGGAACCCCGTCGTTGATCGCGCTCGTCATCGCTGCAGCGATTTTCTGGTGGCCCAAGAACCTCTTCCGTCGCTAACCGCGCTCGTAGACTTCAACCATGTCGAACAAGCCCGCTCCGCGTCGAGCGTTCAAGCCCCCGGTCGGCGAGGTGTCGAAATACGAGGACTTCGACCGCGATTGGCGGGCGATCGGCCTGGGAGCCCCCGCGCGACGCGCACTCGTCGATGCGAAACTGTACAAGGTGTCCGACCTTCGCAAGATTTCTCTCAACGACCTCACCGCTCTTCACGGAATGGGGAAATCGGCGATCGCTCGACTCAAGGTCATCATGGACGCGAAGCGGATTCGGTTCCTGCCCTAACCCCGACCCTTGATCGCGTTTGAGCGCTATGTGAGCGTGAAGGCCTCGACAAACGCATCGAGCGCAGCGTTCGAATCGCCCGACGCCCATCCTTCGAGACCGACAACTTGGTCGAAACCGAGCAGATTGAGCTCGCGAGCAATTCGCGAATAGTTGATTTCTCCCGTGCCCGGTTCCTGTCGCCCCGGAACGTCCGCGACCTGAATCTCGCCGATCCACGGGAACGCCTGACGGACTAGTTCGACCAGGTTTCCTTCGCCGATTTGCGCGTGATACAAATCAAGGTTGAGTTGCAGGTGCGGGTTGTCGATGCCGGACACGAGTTCGATCGTGTCCTCTGCCCGCGCGAACGGGGTTCCGGGATGGTCGACGAGCAAGTTCAAGTTTTCGAGCATGAACACCGCGTCGTGTTTCGCTCCGAGGTCGGCGAGCCGGGACAACGTGCTGCGGGCGGTCGAACGCTCGGCCGCCGTCACCGACTCACGCGGGCGAATTGCCTGCCCGTCGCCGTCGAGTCCCGTTCCATGCAGGTTGAGCCTGTCGGCACCAATAGTCCGCGACGCGACGATGGACTGCTCGGCGGTCTCGAGGAAGCGGGCGATCCCGTCTTCTTCCAGAAGGTCGCCCTCGATGTATCCCGTCATCGACGTAAAGTTCGCGCCCGTCGCAGCGAGTTCGTCAAGGTCCTTGGTCGTCCAATCCCAAATCTCGACGCCGAGCCCTCGCTCGTGGATTGCTCGCACACGGTCGACGAACGGCAATTCGACAAACAGCATTTCGGCCGATGCGGCCAGCACATACGTCACGGGAAGTCCTTTGGGTTGTGAGGACAAAACTAGCGGAACATGAACCGGCGTTTAGGCGATCTCGTAGTTGTCGAGCAGGTCGGTGACGAGAGCCGCGATGTCGGACCGCTCGCTGCGTTGCAGGGTGATGTGCCCAAACAGATTCTGTCCCTTGAGCGCTTCGATCACGCTCGCGATTCCGTCGTGACGCCCCACCAGCAGGTTGTCACGCTGGGCGACATCGTGCGTAAGGACCACGCGCGAGTTCTGGCCGATGCGACTGAGAACAGTGAGTAGCACGTTGCGCTCGAGCGACTGAGCCTCGTCGACAATGACAAAGGCATCGTGAAGCGAACGGCCACGGATGTGAGTGAGGGGTAGAACCTCGATGAGTCCCCGCTCGATGATTTCGTCCATCACGTTGTCGCTAATGACCGACCCCAACGTGTCGAACGTCGCCTGTGCCCACGGGTTCATCTTTTCGTCGGCGTCCCCGGGCAGGTAACCCAGATTCTGTCCACCAACCGCATACAGCGGTCGGAACACCATGATCTTCTTGTGCAATCGCTTTTCGAGAACCGCGTCGAGTCCGGCGCACAGCGCGAGCGCACTCTTGCCGGTTCCCGCACGACCTCCAAGCGACACAATTCCCAGTTTCTGGTCCTGCAACATGTCGATGGCGAGTCGCTGCTCGGCGCTCCGGCCGTGGAGTCCGAACAGGTCCCGATCGGCGCGAACCAGCTCGATGTTTTTCGGCCCGACGACCCGCGCTAATGCCGACCCGCGCTCGGAATGAACAACGAGGTTGGTGTTGCGCGGCAGGTCCTCGACGAGCGTCGTTCGCAGTTCCTCTTTTTCGTACAACTTCTGCATCTCGTCGCCCGACAGCGAGATTTCGGCGAGTCCCGTCCACCCCGAGTCGGCGGCGAGCTCGGCGCGGTATTCCTCGGCGGCGAGCCCGATACTCGATGCTTTCACGCGCAGCGGGAGGTCCTTGGACACGACGACCACGTCGAGGCCCTCGTTCGAGAGGTTCAGCG
>JAULYU010000061.1:0-1633 GCA_032117735.1 Microbacteriaceae bacterium | reverse complement strand
TCACACACCGTTTCCTGGCGGCGGAAACCAGTGTCCCGCTCTCCGCGATTCGAAAGGGCAAAAAACTGAGCGCCGATTGGTGGAAGCGCCTCAACTCGGCCCAAGCGCGAGTCGGCGAGACGCCCCTATACATCGACGACAGCCCGAACCTGACGCTGTCCGAGATCCGAGCCAAGTGCCGTCGACTCAAGGCGCAACGCGGAATCAAACTCGTTATCATCGACTATTTGCAACTGTTGACGAGTGGAAAAAAGGCTGAGAACCGCCAGCAGGAAGTGTCGGAATTCTCGCGCGCGCTGAAACTGTTGGCCAAGGAACTCGAGGTACCCATCGTCGCGCTGTCCCAGTTGAACCGCGGCCCGGAACAAACCCAGGACAAGCGTCCACAGCTGTCCCACCTTCGGGAATCGGGGTCCCTCGAACAAGACGCGGATATTGTCTTGCTGCTGCACCGCGAACGGCAAACGGAACAGGGTCAGACCTCCAGCGATGCCGAGATCCTGATAGCCAAACACCGAAACGGTGAGATGCGCGACGTCAAGGTCCTCTTCGAAGGCCACTATTCGCGCTTTAGCGATCTGGGGCCGGTCTAGTCGGACTTCGAACCCGGCTAGTCGCGTATCCTTAGAGCATGGGGACACTCGTCACTACCGTGAAACAAATCGCCGCTCTTCGGGACAGTGCTCGGTCCTTCGCTCGTCCGATTGCCGCGCTCGTCGCGGGAATCGCGATTACGTTCACCTACGACATCACGACGTTCACCGCGCTCGCGTGGCTGACCGTGATTGTGACGGTGTCCGTTCTGATGTGGGACGGTCCCGACACCGCGCTCAACAAAGCGGCACTGTGGGCCACCGTGGTGGTGGCCGTGATGACGGTGCTGGGACTGGCGATGGGCAGAATGTCGACGGCCACCGCCCTGTCCCTGTCCATTGCCTTGGTCGCGTTTGAAACGTCACGTGCGTTCACGCGAGGGGACCGAATTTGGTTGTGGTCGACGAGCGTCCTCGCCGTGGGGTTATCGATCGCGTATTTCAACGTCGACGCTAACGACCGAACCGCGGCCGGCCTAACCGGCGGATGGGCGATTGTTGCGGGGGTTTTCGGGTTGATCGCGGCGGTGGACGCCATTGTCAAACAACGCCGCGCCGCGCGCGAACAGGTGACGAAACCTGCCCCGGCGGCGAAAACTCCTCGTAACGCGCCGGTTCCGGCCACCGCGAAACGCCCGAAAACTCCCCAACCCCGAACCCCCCCGACAACGAAGGCGAAACCCCGTGCCCCGAAACGATAAAACCCGTCCCGCCGAACTGGTCGGTCTGTCCGCCGTTGCGGCGCTCTTCGTCGGGGGAACTGTCCTCATGGTTACCCGTGACGTGGCGCTGGCGTCGATTACGAGTGGCGGAACGTTCGTCGTGACCATCATCACTCTCGCCATGATGGTGCTGGCGATGAGTCCGCAGGTCACCAAGCCTGACAACAACCCGCACGACTAACGCAGGTAGTCGACCAGTTTCGAGGCTCGACCGATGTACGTCGCCGGGGTGAGTGCGAGCAATCGAGCTCTGCCGTCGTCGGACATCTCGAGGCCCTCGACGAACACCCGGAACCCTTCTTCGGTGAGTCGCTTCCC
>JAULYU010000060.1:0-6210 GCA_032117735.1 Microbacteriaceae bacterium | reverse complement strand
TTTTGGATGCGCTCAAACAAAAGCCGGGCGGACTCTGTCCCGATGTCCTCGAGTGGGACGTGAATCGTCGTGAGTCCGGGACCGAATTCCTCGGCGAACGGCATGTCGTTGAAACCAATGACTGACAAGTCCTCAGGGCAGCGCAAACGGTGACGTCGCATCGAGCGCAGGACCCCGAGTGCGAGAAGGTCGTTACTGGCCTGAACCGCGGTGAAACTTTGCCGTTGCGACAGAACATCATCCATCGCCTTTTCGCCGGCCTCCGCTGTCAGAGCGCTGGCGGAAACAACCTGACACGCGATACCGTCAGTCTCACAGGCTTGAACAATCGCGTCACGCCGGATGCGCGATGTTGAAAAGTTGTCGGGCCCGGCGATGTGGACGATGCGACGGTGCCCCAAGTTCTTGAGCAAGTCGACCGTCATTCCAATCCCGCTTCGGTCGTCGCCCGTGACGAGGGGATACGGAACCGTTCCGGCACCGCGGTTCGCGAGAACCGCCTTCACTCCCTGATCAAACAGTTTGGGGAGCAGGGCGTGATCGTCCAAACCGGTGGCGATAATCAACCCGTCCACGCGCCGCTCGAGCAGCGACGAGATAGCGGTCTGCTCCATCCCGGGCCGACCGTCGGTATTGGCGAGCAGAGCGGTGTATCCACGGGGTGCGAGGAAGTTTTCGATGCCGCGAATCATCGGCGGGAAAATCGGGTTGGTCAGGTCGGGAATCGTGACGCCCACCGTCATCGACAAATTGTTACGAAGGCTGCGGGCGACCGCGTTGGGGACATAACCCAGTGCCTTCGCCGCTTTCTGCACACGTCGAACAGTTTCGGGGCTCACTTGCGCTTGCGCGGACGGGTTCAGCGCCCGAGAGACGGTCGCGGCATGCACCCCGGCAAGCTTGGCGACGTCGACAATCGTGACTGCGCGAGACATGACCCCAGACTAGCGAAGTTGGGCGCGAGGGGGTTAGGAGTATAAAAGTGAGGGCCAGGGGTTTCCCCCTGACCCTCACCGTTGTGACTAGTTACTTGGAGTAGTACTCGTAGTGAGGTCCGCGCCAGAGCGGGTTCACGACGAAGTCCTTCAACCAGGTGCGGTACGGGAAGGCGAGGCCTTCCTGTGCAGCCAGGATCCACATCGCCTCTTCGTGCAGCAAGCGCTGCAGTTCGGCGTAGATCGCGACTCGCTCGTCCGGGTTCACCGTTGCCTTACCGGCGTCGATGAGCTCCGCGATCCGATCCGGGTCTTCGTAGACGTCACGCATGCCGTGCCTCTCGCCCCATTCACCGTCGGGGTGCGAGTTCGGCCAGTAGAACTGGTGCGGGTCTGCACCCGGGTCCGAGTTCTTCGTCCACATCAGGTAGGGAAGCGGGTCCGAACCCATGTCCTCATCGAACTGGGTTTCGGGCTTGCTCACCACGTTGACCCGGAACTTGGGGTTGATGCTCTCGATTCCGTCTTTCAGCAGAAGCGCGGGACCCTCAAACTCGGGGTCACCCGCCTGCACGAGGACGGAAACGGTGAAGCCTTCTTCCCAGTACGGAGTCTGCTGCAGCAACTCGGTTGCCTTGTCAAGGTCGTACTCGTAGATCGGTGCGGTGGGGTCGTACCCGAGGACACCCTGAGGGAGGTACGCGGTGTAACGCGCGCCGAGACCGTCCAGGAACGAATCAATGAAGGTCTGGTAGTCCAAGGCGTAGCTGAACGCTTGGCGGATACGCTTGTCGGCAAAGAAGTCCGTGGGGACGGTGTCGCCGTCCGGAACTTTGTCGGCGCGCATGTTGAAGGCCAAGTGAATCGGCTCCAGCAGAAGTCCACCCTTGATGACCGTGACCCCGTCAACTCCCTCGACATCGGCAACAGCCGACGGCGAGATGTCGATGATGTCGGCGTCACCAGCGGTCAACGCGAGAATGCGAGAGCTTTCTTCGTTGTTGATTTCCCAACGAACGTCGGCTTTTGCGGGCTCGCCCCAGTAGTTTTCATTGACGCTCATCGCAAGAGACACGTCACGAACCCATTCATCGAAGATGTACGGGCCGGTTCCGACCATGTTGGTGTCCATCCACTCGTTCGGTGTGTCGGCTTCCACGCCACCGTTTGCCTCGACTGCTTCGGGGCTCACAACGGACGCCACCGTACCCAGCGCGACGGAATATAGGAATGAGGCATCGGCCTCATTCAGCGTGACCTCGAGAGTGAAGTCGTCGATGGCCTTGACGGATTTCACCGCGTCAATGAGTGACGACGCTTGACCTTCCGGCAGGTTCATGGTCATGACGCGCTCCCATGAGTACACCACGTCATCGGCGGTGAAGTCGGTTCCGTCATGGAACACGACACCCTCGCGAAGCGGGAACGTGTAAACGAGGCGATCCTCGCTCACCAGTCCGTTTTCCGTGGTGGGTACCTCGGTCGCGAGCGACGGAATCAGATCTGGGCCTTCAATACCCACATCCAAAAGACGTTCGTACACGTTGTCGATGAACGCTTCACCCTTTTCGCCCTGTTCCGCACGAGCGGGGTCGAGGCTTGCGGGTTCTCCGTTTTGGTGGTGAACGATGACGCCCGGGTTCCGGACCTCACCGGCGTCGCCTCCGGTTGCGCCCGTGCACGCACTGAGCGCAAGCGCCATCGTGGCGACGCTTGCAGTGACCGCTACACGCAGCGGTCGCTTCGAAGCGTCGTTGCTTCGCCCTTCTTTTTCTGTATTCACTTGCTTACCTTCCTTTTTATTGTTGGAGTTAAAGCTTGGGGAGTGCGCCGAGGTTCTGTGTCCTCGTGCACGATGTCCAGCGGCCGTCCTTCAGTTGTTGCAATTCGGCGTCGGATATCTCGTTGAAACTGACCTCGACGACCTTGTCGTCGAGGCGGACGGGGCGTTCGAGAGCCTCATGGGCTGCGAGCGTACCGATTCTGTTGGCGAATGCTTTCGCGGCCTCTGATTCGGTGAAGTTCACCGTGGCGCGGAATTCGCTACTTCTCTCGATTCTCGAGATCGTCTCGAATATCACCGGGGTGTTTCGTTCGGCGTCGGTCAACACATCCCCAACGGACCAGCCGCACTCCGCTTTCGCAACCGGACAACGCGGGTGTAGCCGGCATCCGCGCGGAGGATTCACGGGGTTGGGGACCGTTCCGGACAGATCCCACTTCACCGTTTTCTCCCCGTCTTCCAGGGTCGGGTTCGAGTCGCGCAAAATCTTTGTGTACGGGTGGAGCGGATTATTGAACACATCCGCGGTCGGTCCGTATTCGGCGATTTCGCCCATGTACATCACCGCGATGCGGTCGGACATGTGTTGGACGACACCGAGGTCGTGGGTGATGAACAGATAGGTGAGACCGAGGTCTTTCTGCAAATCGACGAGCAAATTGAGGATCTGAGCTTGGACCGACACGTCCAACGCGCTCGTCGGCTCATCGAGAATGACGAATTCGGGGTTGAGCGCCAAGGCGCGAGCAATCGAGATCCGCTGGCGCTGTCCACCCGAGAACTGGTGGGGGAACCGAAGCAGGTGCTGCGAGCCGAGACCTACCCGCTCGAGAAGTTCCGTGACGCGACGATCCAGGTCTTCACCGGACGCCTCGTTGTGTACTCGAAGAGGCCGGCCGACGATGTCGCGGACAAGTTGGCGCGGGTTCAGCGACGCGAAGGCATCCTGGAAGACGACCTGACAGTTGCGCCGGTAGTTGCTTTGCCTGTCGCGCGACATTGAGCCCAGACGATGGTTGGTTTCCAAGCTTTTCCACAGAGCCTGGTCTGCGGCTGACCGGCCTTTCGGGGCGATACCTCGGAGGCGTTCGATGTCGGCGTGCTGTGTGGCATCGACGTCAACCCAGATGTCGCCACCCGTTGCCGGGACCAGTCCCGCAATCACGCGTCCGAGAGTGGTCTTCCCACAACCCGATTCGCCGACGAGTCCGAGAGTTTGGCCGCGCGGGATACTGAGGTTGATTCCGTCGACCGCGCGAACCTGGCCGGTGACACGTTGGAGAACACCTTCTTTGACGGGGTAGTGAACCTTCACATCATGGAGCGACACCACAGCGCCGGCCGCTCCGCCAAAGTCGGCCGCTAGGGACTCGTTGTGCACTGTCATGAGGAGACTTTTCCCTTCAATTTCGCCGCGGCGGGCATGTCGGTGGAACTCACGCCAATTCGCCCTGCGGTGTCGAATCGGTGGCACGAGACTTCGCGTTTTTCCCCGATGGTGAGAAGTTCGGGAACAACACCGTGACACGCGGCGGCCGCAAACGAACAGCGGCTGGCAAAGTGGCACTGCGCGGGGGGATCAATGAGTTGGGGAACCGTGCCCGGAATCGCGGCGAGCTGACCCCGCGGGGTCGACGGCCGCGGAATCGCGGCGAGCAGGCCCTGAGTGTAAGGGTGTTGCGGGGATGCAAGCACGTCCGCCGACGGACCAATTTCCGCGATGCGCCCGGCGTACATCACCGCGACGCGATCGGCGAACTGCCGAACCAGCGAAAGGTCGTGGGTGATGTAGAGGATCGCCATACCGCGTTTCTGTTGCATCTGGTGAATCAGGTCCAAAATGCGCGCCTGAATTGTCACGTCCAAGGCAGTGGTGGGTTCGTCCGCAATCAACAGGTCGGGGTCGCACGCGAGGGCCTGAGCGATCATCACGCGCTGTTTCATGCCACCGGACAGTTCGTGCGGGTAGCTGTCGAGCATCTTGCGCGGATTCGGGATGCCGGTATCCGCGAGGGCTGCCATCACCGCGTCGTCGATCGACTTCTGCAGGGCCTTCGGCGCATTCATGTGAGTGAGGCGGTACAGCCCGCGCTCGAGAACACTCGCGCGCTGTTGCACAATCTTGGTGGCGGTGCGGCTGGGCTTTGTCGAGTCGAATCCCGCGTTCTCGAGGATCATCGACATCCGGTGTTCTCCGAAAACTTCGGCGAGTTGGCGGCCAATCGTCAGACCCGGGTTGAGTGCCTTACCCGGGTCCTGGAAAATCATCGAAATGCGGTCACCGCGGATGCTTCGAACCTTTTTCTCGGGTGCGGTGAGGATCTCGGTCACGGAACCGTCTTCGTTGCGGAGCGAAATGGAACCGGACGCGTACTCGCCGGGAGGCTCGGGCACGAGGCGCAAAATCGAGCGGGCGGTAACGCTCTTGCCACACCCCGTCTCGCCCACGAGGGCGAGAGTTTCGTGCGGGTAGATGTCAAACGAGACGTGGTCAACGGCCTGCGAAACACCCTTCGGCGAACGAAAGTGCACGCTGAGATCGTCGACTCGCAGCAACCAGTTGTCGGCTGTTGTCATCGTTAGCGTCCTTCCGTCTTCGGGTCGAGCACGTCACGTAAACCATCCCCGACGAGGTTGAACGCGAGGGCCCACAACACAATGGCGAGCCCCGAGAAGGTGGACAACCACCATTCCCCGGCCAGCAAACCGTCTTGCCCGGCACTCACCATCGCACCCCACTCGGTCGTGCCCGCTTGGGCAAGTCCGATGAAGCTGAGGGTCGCGCCGATGAGGACCACGTTCCCCATGTCGAGAGTGGCCTGGACGATGAGCGGAGTGACCGAGTTGGGGAGAACATCCTTGCGATAAATGTTCCAGGTGGAGTCTCCGGTAACACGAGCCGCCGCAACATAATCGGCCTGCTTGACTCGGATGATCTCTCCTCGGGCGATTCGGGCGTACTTCACCCAGAAGACCATGGCGAGCGCCAGAATGATGTTGCTGAACGACGGCCCGAGGAACGCCGAGATTGCGAGGGCAAAGATGAGCTCGGGGATGGCAAGAAACACGTCGACGATTCGCATCAACAGGTTGTCGAGCCAGCCTCCGCGCATGGCGGCGATGCTTCCCACGATGGTGCCGAAAATCAGTGTGAAACCGACCACTGTGACCGACAACTGAAGCGAGAGGTGCGAGCCCCAGATCAGTCCGTAAAAGACATCGCCACCGGTGCCATCGGTACCCAGCAGGTGACCGGCTTCGCCCGGTGGAACTCCGATGTTCGACCAATCGCGCGGACTTTGGTAGGCGTCCGGTGTGTTGGGCTCGGTAATGAGCGGGGCGGCAGCCGCGATCAGCAGAAAGAATCCGATGATGGACATTCCCACGACGGTCAGAGGGTTTCGGAAAACCTCTCGCGCGATCTCGCGTCGACGCGCCCACTTGACGCTGAGAGCCGATTCCCGAGTTGCGGCCGCCGCTTTGTTGTTCACG
>JAULYU010000059.1:0-2584 GCA_032117735.1 Microbacteriaceae bacterium | reverse complement strand
GACTGGTCGGACAACAGGTATTCGCCGGCGAAGCGACGCGACTCGCCTACGGAACAGACGAAGCCGTCGAGGGTCGCGACGCGTTCCTCGACAAACGCGACCCCGACTGGGGCGCGTTCCCGTGGCAGATCTAGGGCGATGTCCGACGTAACTGTCCCCGCGGACGACGTCAATCCGATTCGCGAGGCCCTTGTTTCCGGAATCACTGTGGCCACGAGCGGGTCGACGTCTCGGCCAAAACACGTGCGACTGTCGGGCAACGCCCTCGTCGCGTCCGCGCGAGCAACAACCGCGGCACTCGGTCGTGGGGGATGGATTCTGGCCCTGCCCCTCACGTACATCGCCGGAATGATGGTCGTTGCGCGAACGCTCGTGGACGACACTCCTCTCGTTGACGCCCGGCGAGAACCGTTCGACCCGCGCACGTTCACCCGAACCATTGCGGAACTTCCCGAGGGGACCTGGTTCACCGCGCTCGTCCCCGCACAACTCGTCCGGCTCGTCGATTTCGCCGAAGGAGACACCGGCGCCCGTGACGCGCTCCGGCGACTCACGCGAATTTTGGTCGGCGGACAGGCGACCCCCAGCGGGCTCATCGAACGTGCCACGGGCCTCGGTCTTCAGGTCACGCGCACCTACGGTTCCGCCGAAACCGCGGGCGGAGTCGTGTACGACGGGCTCCCTATCGGGGACACACAACTGCGAATCTCTGCCGACAGTCGAATCGAAATCTCGTCCTCGAGTGTGGCCGAGGAATACGTCGACGACCCAGATCTGACCGCATCCAGTTTCGGCGTTGACGATGGTGGCGCGCGATGGTGGCGCACCACGGACCTCGGGTCACTGACCGACGGGGTTCTCACGGTGCACGGCCGCGCCGACGACATCATCATCACGGGTGGAATCAAAGTATCGCTCGCCGACATCGACCGCGTTCTTGCCGGTGCGGGCGTCGATGCCGTCGCCACCTGGTTCGAGGACGAGTCGTGGGGGCAAGTCCCGGCGGTGGTGTCGACCACCGAACTCGATCGTGACGCCATCCGTTCGCTGATCGAGACGACGTTGTCGAAAGAGTCGCGCCCCTACCGTTTCGCCACCGTCGACGAGATTCCGCGACTCGAGTCGGGAAAGATCGACCGACGTGCCGTCCGCGCGTTGGTCGCGCGCTCACAATCGTAGAATTGCGTCATGGCTTCGCGAAAAACCCCCAAAAAGAAAACTTCTGGCAACCGTAGCGGTCGACCGGGGGCCCGTCCCCTTGTTGCCCGCGGTGCCGCTGTACCCGCACCCGTTCGCCCCGCGCGACTCGGCGACTGGATTCGCGCCGCTCGTCCCGCGACGCTCGGCTTGGGGTTTGCGCCGGTGCTTCTCGGTTGGGCCGTTGCCTACTTACAGTTCCTCATCGACGACCTCAACCCGTGGGACATCCTGCCCGTCACGGTCGTGGCGCTCTGTTTTGTTGTCGCTCTCGCACTGCAGATCGGCGTGAACTTCGCGAACGACTATTCGGACGGTGTTCGGGGAACGGACGCGCACCGCGTCGGCCCGGCGCGACTGACCGGCTCGGGTGCGGCTCCGGCAAAACGGGTCCGACTGGTCGCATTTATCTTCTTTGGCATCGCCGCGCTTGCGGGACTCGGCATCACCGTGCTCACGCAGATCTGGTGGCTTCCCGCCGTTGGGGCGGCCGCCATCGCCGCAGCCTGGTTTTACACCGGCGGGAAAAAGCCCTACGGATATTCCGGGCTCGGCGAAATCATGGCCTTCGTCTTCTTTGGTCTCGTCGCGACCGCGGGAACCGCATTCCTTCTGGTTCAGGCGATCTGGATCGACAGCATCCTGACCGGTGTCGCGATGGGTCTGTTCGCGATGGCGGTTTTGCACATCAACAACATGCGGGACCGCGCGACCGATATCGCCGCGGGCAAGCGCACTCTCGCAACTCGGATGCCGCTGTGGCTGGGCCGGGTCGTGTATTCGATTCTGATCCTCGCTCCGTTCGGAATCCTGCTCTATTTCACGCTGATTCTGATCTCTGCGGGGTGGACATTCTTTGCACTGTTTATCGCGGTACCCGCATTGCTGATCACCTGGTCGGCGACGACCGCGCGCGAATACGTGCTCGTTCTGAAACTGACGGTGTGGTTGAGCGTCGCCTACGCGGCGCTGCTCGGCTACGCGTTCGCGTTCTAGCTCAGCACTCGACGACGTTGACGGCGAGTCCGCCCATCGACGTCTCTTTGTACTTGTGGGACATGTCAACGCCGGTCTGGCGCATCGTCTCGATGACGGTGTCGAGCGAAATCTTGTGGGAGCCGTCGCCCGCCAGCGCGAGACGGACGGCCGCAACCGCCGTGCCCGCGGCAATCGCGTTGCGTTCGATGCACGGCATCTGAACCAGTCCTCCCACCGGGTCACACGTCAGCCCCAAGTTGTGTTCCATCGCGATTTCGGCAGCGTTTTCGATCTGGCGCGGGGTTCCGCCCAACACGGCAGCGAGCCCGGCTGCGGCCATCGAACAGGCCGAGCCGACTTCGCCCTGGCAACCCGCTTCCGCCCCCGAGATACTGGCGTTCTTTTTGTA
>JAULYU010000058.1:0-7606 GCA_032117735.1 Microbacteriaceae bacterium | reverse complement strand
CACCGGCTTTCTCATCACGAGTCGGAGGTTGTCGCCGGGTGTCATTCCGCCCAAACCACAGCGCAAAACGAAGCCCGAGTTCGACGACGTCGACATCGAGACGTGGACCCCCGGGGCCGTCGGCGACCGCGAACAGTCCGCCAAGCGAATTCGTCGGGTGCAACGAGACGCCGAAGCCCTCGCGGATAACGCCCGGCGCCTCGGCGAATAGACTGTTACCGTGTCGAACGATTTCCTTGTGCGCCGTGTCTCCCGCGCCGTTTCCGTTGCCGTGTCCGCCGTTGTTGTCGCTGTCGCGTTGGTCGGCTGTTCGGCGCCAGCGCCGTCCTGCGTCAACCCGCTGGGGAGCGGATCCGCCGAACTGGTCGAGGTGTCCGGTTCACTCGGTGTCGCTCCCGTCGTTGATTTTCCGACCCCGTTCGTCGGAAGAACCGCGAGTGTCGAGACCGTGATTCGAGCGGTGGATTCCGTTGCCGAGGTCGCCGACGGCTCCTATGTCGACTTCGAAGCGACCGTGTACGCCGGCGCCGACCAAGCCGTCCTCAGCGCGACGGCGTATGGCCAGAATGACTCCGAACCGCAACGCTTCAGCGTTGCCGCGGGGGAGAACGTCCTCAGTGACGCGTTTATGTGCCAGGGCGAAGGCGAACGATTTACCCTGGCGGGAACCACCGCCGACATCTTTGGCGAGGTGAGTGGTCCCGGCCTCAACCCGACCGACACGGTCGTGGTCGTGTTCGACGTGATGAAGGTCTATCCGCGGGCCGCGAGCGGTCTGGTGCAGTTCGGCCAGGACGGAATGCCCGCGGTCACCTCGGGCCCCGACGGGCGGCCCGGAATTGCGGTACCCAACACGGCGCCCCCCACCGACCTTCGGGTCGCGACACTGATCAAGGGCGACGGGGACGTCGTCGACGAGGGACAAACGGTCGTCGCGCACTATCTCGGGGTCATCTGGGGTGGCGGGGTCTTTGACACCACGTGGGACAGCAACCGACCAGCGAATTTGGTCGCCCAGTCGTTCGTCGACAACGCGGGCGTGGGGGTCGTTCCCGGATTCGCCGCCGCACTCATCGGCCAGACCATCGGATCGCGTGTGATTGTGTCGATTCCGCCCAGTGAGGGCTATCCCGCCGGTCAGGAACCGACCAGCATCCCCGCGAATTCAACCATGATTTTTGTCATCGACATCCTCGGAACGAAATAGTTTCACTTCCTCACAAATTGTCGGCTTTTCAACTCGTTCGCCAATTAGAGTTACCCCGTGACGGAAAACCAAGATGACGTGGTTTCGGCGGAAGAGCGCCTGTTCTGTTTGCTCCTTGCCCTGATGCCGTCGGACCGCGGTATGTCCAAAAACGACATCTTTCGGCTCGTTCGAGGCTATCGCGACGAGTTTCGGCGGGATGGCGCGTCCGATTCGCTGAACAAAAAGTTCGAACGGGACAAGGAAGAACTCAAGTCGATGGGCATTCCGCTCAAGACCTCGGCCACCGACAATCCGGCGGACGCGGTCTATTCGATCCCGAAAAAGGACTATTCGTTTTCGTTCACCCCGGCCGAACTGTCGCTGCTGACCGCGGCGAGCGCCGTGTGGAGCGAAAGCGCTCACTCGGTGGACGCGAGCGAGGCCGTTCTCAAGTTGGCCGCCGCCGACGGCAAGGATCCGGCTGCGGCGGAGGCCGCCCCGCGGGTCGACACACACGATGCGGCGTATCCCACGATCGTGGCGGCGATGTCGAAAAATCAGGTTGTTCGGTTTCCCTACCTGAAACCGGGTCAAGCGAAATACGAGGTGCGCACGGTCACACCGCTCTCCGTCGCCAATTACGACGGTCGTTGGCATGTTCTCGCGTTTGACCACGACCGCGACGCCGAACGCACATTCCTGTTGCGCCGCATCGTCGGAAAAGTGGCCATCGCTGAGAAGGTCAAGCCGGCGCAGTCGCCGAATAAACGCGCGGCGGCCCTTTTCGTGGATCACCTCAACGAACTGTGGGATTCGCTGACAGCGACCATCCGCGTGACACCGACAACCAAGGCGGCGATCGCGCTCGCTAATCGGCGCGGTACGACGGTCGACGGCGACGTGTACACGATTCACTATCTGGACGAAGCGGTGCTCGCCGACGAACTCTGCGAATACGGCGCCGAAGCGGTTGTGCTCGAACCCGCGTCATTGCGTTCCGCCGTCATCGACCGCCTACAGCGATTGGCGTCCGACCATGGCTAAGCCGCGCGGCGACAGCGCACGGGACAGGTTGAACCTGTTCCTCGCCATCGTTCCGTTCGTGCTCTTGCGCGGGTCGGTCACGGTGGAGGATGTCGCGAAACAATTCGGGACGACGCGCGAGAAAGTCATTTCGGCGGTCACGACGATTGCGTGTGACGGCGGAGCGAACGAGGCGCGATTCAACTTCGAAACCGAACTCTTCAACATCGATTGGGAAGCGTTCGAGGACAACGGGATCATCATCTTGACCGTCGCGGAACTCCTGCACGTTCCGACCCCGTTCAACGCCCGCCAGCGCTCGATCTTCCTCGCGGGCCTGGAACTCCTCAAGGCTCACCCGCACTACCGGCGCCTGCCCGCGTTTGACGGGCTCATCGCCAAACTGCGCGGGACCGACACCAACATCGCGACGGACGCGTTCGCAGTCGCCGTCGACCCCGACAACCCCACTGCCAACACCATTCAGGACGCGATCGACAAACAGGTGCGCATCGGTTTTCGTTACGTGAACAACAAAGGCGAGGTGTCCGTTCGCGAGGTCGATCCGTATCGCCAGCACATCAAGGGTGGCCAGCGCTACGTCAAGGGGCACTGTTACCAGGCGGGCGAGGTTCGCACCTTCAACCTGGACAGCATGGATTCGCTGGTGGTCTCCGATACGCCCATCGAAGTGAGGACCCTCGACCCGCTCGCGTTGACGTCGGATTTGTTCAGCGAAGGTGAGGACGACATCCACGTCGAACTGGTCATCGATCCCGAAGCGCTGTCGCTCATCGCGGGGTATCGCCGACCCGGCTACGCACCCGTGTTGACTGACGACAGCGCGCGGCTCACGATTCCGTTTTCCCACCCGGAAGTCGCCGTTCGCATGGTCAGCGTTCTGTCCGGTATCGCCAGCATCGTCGAACCAGCCGAGGTACGGGCGGATGTTGCCGCGTTTGCGCGTCGAGCCCTCGACGCGTATGCGTAATCGAGCTAGTCAGCGTTAGACTGAATCAACGACGCAAGGAGAAAATCACAATGGGAAACCTCACCGGTTGGCACTTCCTAATTCTGCTCTTCGTCATCCTTCTCGTGTTCGGCGCTCCCAAGCTTCCCGGTTTGGCGAAAAGCCTCGCGGAATCATTGAAGATTTTCCGCAGTGGCATGGCGCCGTCCAAGGATGACGAGCCCAAAACCAAACCCAAAACCACCGAGTAACGATGGCGCGGAATTCCGAGCGGCGGATGTCCCTCGGCGAACACCTCGTTGAGTTCCGCAAGCGCCTTGTCAAATCCGCGCTCGCGATCGCTGTTTTCTCGGTCGCGGGCTTTCTCGTTGCCGACGTCGTGTGGTCTCAGCTCTCGCTCCCTCTTCTGACCGTCGCCGAGAGCAACGATCGCATCGCCCAGATCAACTACACCTCGATCTCGGAGGCGTTCGACACCAAGATGGCGATTGCACTGACCGTGGGGATTGTGTGCGCGAGTCCGGTCTGGTTGTGGCAGGTGTGGGCGTTTGTCACACCCGCGCTGGTTCGCCGTGAACGTCGTTTCGCGCTCGGCTTCATCCTCACCGCGATTCCGCTGTTTCTCGCCGGCTGCACGATGGGCTGGTGGCTCTTCCCGCACGTCGTCGAGATCATGACCGGTTTTGCCCCCGACGGGTCCACCACGCTGTTGACGGCCAAGTATTACCTCGATTTTTCAATCAAGTTCGTGCTCGCCATCGGTGTCGGATTCGTCCTACCCGTGTTCCTC
Organism: Microbacteriaceae bacterium; assembly: GCA_032117735.1. Classification (GTDB taxonomy): domain Bacteria; phylum Actinomycetota; class Actinomycetes; order Actinomycetales; family Microbacteriaceae; genus MWH-TA3. The sequence continues at coordinate 3,634 of JAULYU010000058.1, read as the reverse complement.
GTCCTGTTGAACTTCGCCGGCGTACTCTCCGCTAAAGGGATCCTTGCCGGTTGGCGCTGGGCGGTCGTCGGCGTCACCGCGTTTGCCGCCGTGGCGACCCCGGCCGCTGACGTCATTGCAATGTTCCTTCTCGCCATTCCCATGCTCGGGCTGTACTTCCTCGCCGCGTTCATCGCCTGGATCAACGACAAGCGTCGTGCCCGGGCGTTGGCCAAGGCGATGGCGTAGTGTCGGTCACTCTCGACGAATTCCGTCGCTCGCAGCCGTTCCCGCTCGATGCCTTCCAGATAGCGGCCTGTGAGTCGCTGGACAAGGGTCGGGGAGTCCTTGTCGCGGCTCCGACCGGAGCAGGTAAAACCATCGTCGCCGACTATGCCGTGTATCTGTCCCAACAGACCATGACGGACAAGACGTTCTATACGACGCCCATGAAGGCGCTGTCGAACCAGAAGTTTCAGGACCTCCAGAAAATCTACGGTGAGGGTGAAGTCGGGCTACTGACGGGCGACACGAGCATCAACCCCACCGCGCGCATCGTCATCATGACGACGGAGGTTCTGCGGAACATGCTGTACGCGTCGAGCGACCTGCTCAACGACCTGCGCTTTGTCGTCATGGACGAAGTGCACTATCTCGCGGACAAGTTCCGCGGACCCGTGTGGGAGGAGGTCATCCTGCACCTTCCGCAAGACGTCGCGCTCGTGTCCCTCTCAGCGACCGTGTCGAACGCCGAAGAGTTCGGCGAGTGGCTCGGTGCGGTCCGAGGCAAAACGGACATCATCGTGTCGGAGGATCGACCCGTTCCGCTTTTTCAGCACGTGTATGCCCGCGGGGAACTGTACGAGTTGTTCGAGCCGGGTGGCGAACACCAGAATCCTCCGCGAATTCACCGCGACGTTCAGGGCCTCGGTCGCGGCCAGCACCGGTTCGAGGGCGGGCAATCCGGCGGACGCGGCCGGCGGTACGTCCCGCGCCAACGAATTCGCGAACGCCGAACCGCTCCCGTTGATATCGCGTCGGTGCTGGACGACCACACCATGCTGCCCGCGATCTTCTTCATCTTTTCGCGTAAGGGGTGCGACAACGCGGTGCGGGACGTTCTGTTTTCGGGCGAGGTTCTGACGACGCCCGAGGAACGCGACGAGATCCATTCCGTGATCGAGTCACGCACCGCGCATCTGTCGGGGGAAGACCTCGCGTCGCTCGGTTTCCACGAGTGGGAAGACTCGCTCATGGCCGGGGTTGCCTCACACCACGCCGGCTTGATTCCCGTCTTCAAGGAAATCGTAGAGCACCTGTTCCGCCGGAAACTCGTCAAACTCGTCTTCGCAACCGAAACCCTCGCACTGGGAATCAACATGCCCGCCCGCAGCGTGGTGCTCGAAAAGATGGACAAGTACAACGGAGAATCGCGAGTGGCAATTACGCCGGGGGAGTACACCCAACTGACGGGCCGCGCCGGTCGCCGCGGAATAGATGTCGAGGGGCACTCGGTAATTGTCTGGCGGGACGGCATGAACCCGCACGCACTCGGTATGTTGGCGTCGCGTCGGTCCTACCCGCTCTATTCGAGTTTCGTGCCCACCTACAACATGGCCGTGAACCTCATCGAACGTTACGGACGCAATGCGGCGCGCGACATTCTCGAACAGTCCTTCGCCCAGTTCCAGGCGGACCGAGCCGTGGTCGACCTGTCGGTGACGGTTCGCAACAACCAGAAGTCGCTCGCCGAGTACGCAGCGGCGATGGCGTGTCACCTCGGTGATTTCCGCGAATACTCCAAGATTCGCCGCGAACTCACCGACCTCGAGGGCAAAACGCAACGGGGCGGTCACACGCCTCACACCGTCGCCAAAAAACGCGCGGATCAGATTGAAACTCTGCGCGGCCGGTTGCGAAAACACGCCTGCCAGCACTGCCCCGAACGCGAGAAGCACGCGCGCTGGGGTGAGCGTTTCTGGAAACTACAGAGCCAAACCGACCGACTCGCGAATCAGATCAAGAACAAGACGGGCGCGATCGCGAGCGTCTTTGACCGCGTGTGCCGAGTTCTTGACAAACACGGGTATCTCGTGCGCGAGGGTGACGATTACACGCTGACGGACGCCGGAGCCGCGCTGAAACGGATTTACGGCGAACGCGACCTTCTTATCGCTGAGTGCCTGCGGGCGAACCTGTGGGACGGGATGGACGGGCCACTGTTGGCGGCCGCGCTCTCGACCGTCATGTACGAGGCGAGGCGCGACGACGAGTACAACCCGAACCTTCGTGTCCCCAAGGGGTCGTTCGGGGACGTGACGACCGCGATGGAACGTGTGTGGGATTCGCTCAGCGACTCGGAATCCGCCGAGGACCTCGAGATCACGCCACCGCTCGCGTTCGGGCTGGCTCTGGGAATTCAGCGCTGGGCGAAAGGTCAACGGCTGGACGATGTCCTTCGCGAATGCGGACTCGCGGGCGGAGATTTCGTGCGCTGGGCGAAACAGGTGATTGACTCACTCGACCAGATTTCACACGTCGCGGAACCCGCACTCGCGGCAATCGCGCGGGACACCATTCCGATGATTCGCCGCGGTATCGTCGCCGATTCCGCAACGCTCTAGCGAATAGGCTGAACACGTGAACGCTTTCGTCCTTCGACTCGCGCAGGCCGGAATCGGTGCGTTCGTCGCAAGCCTCGCTTTTCCGCAGCCCGGAATCTGGCCACTCATGTTCATCGGGCTGCCGCTCATGGTGTTCGCTTTTCGCCGAGCCACTATCGGAGAGTCAATTATTCTCGGGGCGGTCACCGGTTTTGTGTACTACGGGGCGGTCGCGAAATGGCTGAGCGTGTACCTCGGCATCATGCCGTGGCTCGGACTCGTCGGACTGCAAACCGTGTTGTTCGCCGTCGGCGGTATCGCCATCGGAGCGGCGTGGCGCGGTGTCGACACGTTGAACCTCCATTCCGTCAGCGGGCGGTTGCTCGGGTCGTTCTTCATCGCAGCAGCTTGGGTCGCACGCGAGGCGATCGCGGCGCAGTGGCCGTGGGGCGGTTTCGGCTGGGCGCGCGTCAGCCACGGCCTCGTGGATTCCCCGTTCCGATACCTCATCACGCTGTTCGGAGTGACGGGCGCGAGCGCCGTGATTGTGCTCGCGGTTGTCGCGTACGTCCTCACCTGGCAAAACGTAGCGATCGTTCGCGGAAAAGCGATCCACCTCTCGGCCATCACCGCGTCGGCCCTGCTGTTGTTACCCGGCCCCTACCTGCTTCTTGCCTCGGCACCGAACGGCAGTGTTCGCGTCGGTGCGGTCCAGGGAAACAGTGACTCGGCGCTTTTTTCTAGCGCGCGACAGGGCGACGCCCTCAACAAACACGTCGACGCGATGAACGCCGCGTCGCTCGATGGCGTCGACGTCATCATCTGGCCAGAGAACGCGATGGATATCGACCCGCTTCGTTCGGCGGACGTTGCCGCCCTCGCCGACTCCATCTCGGCCACCCACGGTGTTCCGTTCATTTTCGGGACCATCACCGTCGACGGTGACGAAACGTTCAATTCGGTGTTGCAGTGGGAGGCGGGCAGGGGAGCGGTCGACCAGTACGACAAGATTCACCCCGTCCCGTTCGCGGAATATCTTCCGAACCGCGAGT
>JAULYU010000057.1:0-3850 GCA_032117735.1 Microbacteriaceae bacterium | reverse complement strand
CATCACGAAGACGCGCTTCCGCAAGGGCGACAACGCCTCGATGGCGCAGATTGAACTGGTCCTCGAGCCCGTAAACCCCAAGCCGAAGTCGGCGAAAAAGACCGCGGCTGCCGCGGCTGCCGCGGCCGCTCCGGTCGCCAAGCCCGCAGCAGTTGTCGCGGACGAGACCCCCGAAGCCGAAGCTGTTTCGGACGAGGCCCCCGATGCGGATGCAGCACCGGAAGCCGAAGCTGCTCCGGACGATGCCGCCGAGGGCGACACCAAATAGTCTGATGACGAACGGCCCGGGGGAAATCCTCGGGTCTTTCGTTGTTTACCGAGGAACGCCATGAGACTGCGCATCGACTTCTCGTATGACGGGACGGATTTCGCCGGGTGGGCGAAACAACCCGGTCTGCACACCGTGCAGGGAACCCTCGATGGGGCGTTGGCAACAATCTTGCGCATGGACTCGATTCAATCGACGGTCGCGGGACGAACGGACGCTGGCGTCCATGCGACGGGACAAACTGCTCACGTTGATGTGGACGATTCAGTCAACCCCGAGCATCTCCGGCGCCGACTCAATTCACTGTTGAAGTCGGGACCGCTCCACGTGCGATCCGTCGTCACGGCGCCCGACGGGTTTGATGCGCGGTATTCACCGTTGTTTCGGCGCTACGAATACCGAATCTCGGACGACGTGTCGAGGCGTGACCCGCGAACGCGCCACCTGACGTTTTGGATCGACGATCACCTCGAACTCGACCTCATGAATGCGGCGGCGACGTCGATTCTGGGGCTTCACGACTGGACCACCTATTGCCGACCACGACCGGGTGCAACGAGGGTTCGCGAGTTGCAGATTTTTTCGTGGCGCCGCGACCCCGACGGAACGCTCGTCGCGACAATCCAGGCGGATGCGTTCTGTCACAACATGGTGCGAAACCTCGTCGGCATGTGTATCGCGGTGGGACGGGGTCGGCTCGATGTTTCGGACGCGGTGGCGCTTCGGGACAACCGCACCCGAACCTCGGCGTTTATCGTGATTCCGCCACACGGCCTCACTCTGGTCGAGGTCGGATATCCGGACGACGACCAGGTCGGGATTCGGGCCGAATTGTCGCGCGCTCGTCGTCCACCGGTTTGACCACAACCCCAAACCCTTGTAGTGTTGTCCCTTGGTGCTCGCCTGGGCGCCTGGTTGAGCCCTCCACCGAGTTCTTTCCTTAGAAAGCCTCACCGGAGCGGGATTCACGAACACTTTAACCGAAAGCACCACTACTGTGACGCGCACATTCTCCCCCAAGCCCGCCGACATCTCGCGGGACTGGATTATCATCGATGCCGCGGACGTTGTCCTCGGCCGTCTCGCTTCGCACGCGGCGGTTTTGTTGCGCGGCAAGCACAAGCCGACCTTTGCCCAGCACATGGACATGGGTGACTTCGTTATCATCATCAACGCCGAAAAGGTCGCGCTGACGGGATCGAAGCTGACCCAGAAACTCGCGTATCGCCACTCGGGATACCCGGGTGGGCTCACGGCGGTCAAGTACTCGGAACTCCTCGAAAAGCACCCGACGCGTGCCGTCGAAAAAGCGATTCGCGGCATGCTCCCCAAGAACTCGCTCGGAGCTGACCAGTTCCGCAAGCTCAAGGTCTATGCGGGTCCCGAGCACCCTCACACGGCACAGCAGCCCAAGCCCTACACATTTGACCAGGTTGCGCAGTAAGCGCTCAGTAAAGGATTAGATCATGGCGAAAATTAGCGAAACCACTTCTTCGGCTGCCAAGGCACCGAAACTCAAGCTCTCGGTCGCGGGCGCGGCCGTCGGTCGTCGCAAGGAAGCAATCGCCCGTGTGCGACTCGTGCCGGGAACCGGTGTCGTGACCGTCAACGGACGTGCCATCGAGGAATACTTCCCCAACAAGCTCCACCAGCAGCTCATCACGTCTCCGTTCGCTCTTCTCGAACTGGGTTCGGTCTATGACGTTGTCGCCCGCATCTCGGGTGGTGGACCCGCTGGACAGGCCGGCGCGCTGCGCCTCGGAATCGCTCGTTCGCTGAACGAAATAGACACCGAAAACAACCGCGCGGCCTTGAAGAAGGCCGGTTTCCTCTCGCGCGATGCCCGCATCAAGGAGCGCAAGAAGGCCGGTCTCAAGAAGGCCCGCAAGGCTCCTCAGTACTCGAAGCGTTAATCGGTCGTTCGCCGATGTCGAGTCTCTTCGGGACCGATGGTGTTCGCGGGCTCGCCAACCACGAGCTCACGGCCGATTTGGCCCTGCACCTCGCGCAAGCGGCGTCGCAGGTTCTCACCCAGGGTCGTCACGCCGACGAAGTTCGGCGCGAGGGGCGAAAGCCGCGGGCCATTGTTGCGCGCGATCCGCGCATTTCGGGGGAGTTTTTGGCCGCCGCAGTGTCCGCGGGTTTGGCGAGTTCGGGAATCGATGTGCTGGACGCCGGAATCTTGCCCACACCCGCAGCCGCATTTCTCGTCAAAGACATTCGCGCCGATTTCGGGGTCATGATTTCCGCCTCGCACAATCACGCGGCGGACAACGGAATCAAGTTTTTTTCCTATGGCGGGACCAAACTCCCGGACGTTGTTGAACAGCGCATCGAAAAGGCCCTGACCGGGCCAAAACTCCTGCCCACGGGGGGTGGGGTCGGACGGATTCGCCGTTTCGCCGACGCCGAGGATCGTTACGTTCTGCACCTCCTGGCCACGGTCAACCAGTCGCTCGCGGGGCTTCACGTCGTGATTGATTGTGCCCACGGCGCCGCGGCCGGCATTTCGCCGCGCGCGTTCAAAGCGGCGGGTGCGCAGGTCACGGTGATCGGAAGCGACCCGGACGGTCTCAACATCAACGAGGGCTGTGGCTCGACCGATCTTGCTCTGTTGCAAAAAACCGTGGTCGAGACCGGAGCCGATCTGGGCATCGCCCACGACGGTGACGCCGATCGGTGTCTCGCGGTGGACGCTGCCGGAAACGTCATCGACGGAGATCACATCATGGCGATTCTGGGAGTGTCGTTGAACCGCGAGGGGAAACTGGCGCATTCGACGGTTGTGGCAACGGTGATGAGCAACCTGGGCCTCGAACTCGCTCTGGAGAGCCACGGAATCACACTGCGACGGTCCGCCGTCGGGGACCGGTACGTCCTCGAAGACATGGAGACCGGCCACTACAACTTTGGGGGCGAACAATCGGGACACATCATTTTCGCCGATCACTCCACGACCGGCGACGGGCTTCTCACGGGACTGCAACTGGCGGCGGAAATGGCACGCACCGGTAAATCGATCGCCGAACTCGCCGCCGTCATGACGGCGCTGCCACAGATTCTGGTCAACGTCGCCGGAGTCGACCTGTCGAAATTGGAAGCGGATTCGCCGATTGCCGAATTGGTCCGTGAGTTGGAAACCGAGCTGGGTGACACCGGGCGAATTCTTCTGCGTCCCTCCGGCACCGAACCTCTCGTGCGCGTGATGGTCGAAGCCGCAACCCAGGAACACGCCGAGAGCGTTGCGACGCGAATTGCCGAACTCGTCCGGGAGCGCCTCGCGCTCTAGATTTTGCGCAACAGCACCGTCGACACACTGTGGTCGCGGCCCTTTTTCAGCACTAGTGTCGCTCGCGGTCTGGTCGGCGCGATGTTCGTCACCAGATTCGGTTCGTTGACGGACTTCCAAATGTGGGTGGCTTCAGCGATTGCTTCGTCCCGTGTCAACGCGGCGTACTTGTGGAAGTACGACCGCTCGTCCGCGAACGCGCTCGTCTGCAGTTCGAGAAAGCGATTGACGTACCACGATTCGATGTCGGTGGTACGGGCATCGACATAGATAGAGAAATCGAACAGGTCGGA
>JAULYU010000056.1:0-1974 GCA_032117735.1 Microbacteriaceae bacterium | reverse complement strand
CACCGCTCGGGTGTATGTCGCGCCGTCCCGTCGACAGGAAACGATTCGCCGGATTGCGGACGCCATGCTCGTTCTCGCCGAAAGCGCCGAGGCGGGTTCAGACCAGCAATTCCAGTTCCTTCGGACGTTCGCCACGCTGGCGGACACCCCGGAACACGCTGCCGTGTTGAAGCAGATTCGCGACGGCGACAAGAAAATCGCCGGAATAACCGTCGACACCGACCTCTCCTGGGACCTTCTCGAAGGGATGGTGCTTGCCGGAGGAGCCGGCCAGGCCGAAATCGATGCCGCTCTGGCGCTCGACAACACGTCGAACGGGCAACAGGCGGCTGCGCGGCTTAGCGCGACCATCCCCACCGCCGAGGCCAAACGCGCCGTGTTCGAGATGATGCGTGATGACGAAACGCTCGCGAACTCGCTGTGCGACCACTCTGCGCGCGGTTACACGCACACCAACGACCCCGCCGTTTTCGACTCGCTCGTTGCCGATTACTTTGACGCCATCGAAAAGGTGTGGGAATCGCGCACCTTCAAGATTGCCGAATACTTCGCGATTGGACTGTACCCGTCCGTGATGGCGAGTGAGAAACTCGCGACCGTGACACGGGCCTGGATCCAGACCCACCCGGATGCGCCGACCGGGTTGCGACGGATCGTCGTCGAGGGACTCGCGACGGTCGAACGCGCGCTGAAAGCCCAGGCGCGCGACAGTGAGGCCAATCGGTGACCGCCTGGGCGGACTTCACCGCGTTTCTCGGTGCGAACGCCACCGTGTTCCGAATCCTCGCGATTCTCGCGGGGGCGGTCGTCGTCCGGGTGGCCGTCGTCATCACCGTCAACCGTGTGATTGCCCGAGTCGTCGCCGAATCGGCCGCCGAATCCGTTCGCAAGCCGACGGCGAACCAGAACACGCGACTGACCCAACGGACTCGGACGCTCGGCTCGATTCTCCGCTCGATCTCGAACTGGGTCATCGGTGCGATCGCGACGATTCTCGTTCTTAGCGAACTCGGGTTTCAGATGACCGCGATCATCGCGAGCCTCGGAATCCTCGGAGCAGGAGTCGCGCTCGGCGGTCAGGACATCATCCGCGACATCTTCAACGGCATCTTCATGGTCTTCGAAGACCAACTGGGCGTCGGGGACAAGGTCGACCTCGGTGACGCAAAAGGCGTGGTCGAAGAAGTAACCATTCGCGTCACCAAAATCCGCGACTCGCGGGGTGTCTTGTGGTTCGTCCGGAACGGACAGATTCAGCGAGTCGCCAACTCGAGCCACCGCACTCGATGACGGACGACTTCTTCACCGCCGTCGGGGGACACGACGCGTTCGATCGGATCGTCCGCAGGTTTTACGATGGCGTGAAAACCGACCCGATTCTGCGACCGATGTACCCCGAGGACGACTTCGACGGTGCGGTGTGGCGTCTGACCGCGTTCCTCGAGCAGTACTGGGGCGGCCCGACCACGTATTCCGAGCAACGAGGGCACCCGCGACTGCGCGCACGGCACCAAGCTTTTCGGATTGATGACGCCGCGCGGGACCGCTGGCTCGCCCTCATGACCGTCGCCGTGACCGCCGAGGGGCTCTCCCCCCTCCACCACGAGACACTGATGGATTATCTGGACCGCGCCGCGCACGCGATGGTCAACACGATGAGCGACATCGAGCACGACGACCGAACGACCCTCTAGTCGTCTCCGGGTTCGAGGATTGCGGGGGTCATTTTCGCGAGCACCTCTCCGCGCGTGCCGGACAGCCGAATCCACGGTGCTTTTTCGGACACCGACATCACCGTGTCCCCGAAAAATCCGAGCGTTTCGGCGGCGAGAGCCACACCCGCAGGCATGCCGAGCGAATTGTTGATAGTCGAGCCCCAGACCTGGGATCGGTACGACCGCACCACGTATTCCTCGGCATTGCGGGGGATCTTGCGCTTGATGATTTTCATGCCCTCGCGGACGACCGTCGCCA
>JAULYU010000055.1:8148-9577 GCA_032117735.1 Microbacteriaceae bacterium | reverse complement strand
GACGACGAGGTCGCGGAACTGGTCGAACAGGTACGTCGAATCGTGCGGTCCGGCCGCCGCCTCCGGGTGATATTGAACGCTAAAAGCGGGAACATCCAGCGCGCGAAGACCCTCGACACAGTCATCGTTGAGTCCGACGTGGCTTACCTCGACTCGCCCGAACCCTGCGGGTGACTCCACAACGCCCTCGGTTGGCGCCGCCACAGCGAAACCGTGATTGTGGGCGGTGATCTCAATCCGGCCCGTCGCCTTGTCCAGCACGGGTTGATTGATTCCGCGGTGTCCGTACTTCAGTTTGTAGGTGTCAAATCCAAGGGCGCGACCGAACAACTGATTTCCGAAACAGATGCCGAAAAACGGGATACGCTTCCGCAGAACATCGACAAGAATCTCGACGTGTCGCGTCGACGCGGCGGGGTCCCCCGGCCCGTTCGAGTAAAACACTGCGACGGGATCGATGGCCAACATCTCGTCGAGAGTGACGGACTGCGGAAACACGTGAACATCAAAGCCTCGCGCGGCGAGGTGACCAAGCGTCGCATTTTTGACCCCCAGGTCGAGAACGGCGAGAGAACCGATGGATTCACCGACGGCGGGAACTCGGTACCCGGTCTGCGTCGACACGGTGTCCGAGAGGTTCTGACCCGACATCTCGGAGGCGGCGGTCACGAGCGCTCGGTACTCGGCGGTGGTTCGACCGTCGAGAGGGAAAATCCCTGCGCGCATTGAACCCGACTCGCGAATGATTCGGGTGATTGCCCGCGTATCGACTCCCGAGATTCCCACGACGTCCCCGCCCCTCAAATCGTCGTCGAGGCTGCGTTGGGACTGGAAGTTCGAGGGTCGTCTCGCCGGATCGCGCACGACATAGCCTTCCACCCAGATGCGCCGCGACTCCTCGTCACCGCCGTTCATCCCGGTGTTCCCGATGTGGGGTGCGGTCTGCACAACGATCTGACCGGCGTACGAGGGATCTGTCAGGGTCTCCTGATACCCGCTCATGCCCGTTTGGAACACAATTTCTCCGATGCGTTCTCCGACAGCGCCGAAGGCGTGTCCGTCGAAACGGCTTCCGTCTTCGAGTATCAGTGTGGTGTCCCGCGTCATGGCGTTGCCCTCTCCTCAGAATCGACCAGTTCTCCGTCGATCACGGTTTCTCTGCCTCGGAATATCGTCGACATCACCCGACCCGACGTGGGCACACCGACGAACGGAGTATTGGCCGATTGTCCGCGCAATCGGTCGGTGGACCAGTGTGAGCGGTGCGCCGGGTCCACGAGTGTGATGTTCGCCGGCGAACCCACCGTGAGCGGGGAGTCATAACCGGCGACCCGCCCGATCAACGCCGGAGTGACCGACAGGATCCGAGCGACGTCCGCCCACGAGATTGCTCCGGTGTCGACCAGAGTTGTCTGAACAACACCGAGAG
>JAULYU010000055.1:0-8138 GCA_032117735.1 Microbacteriaceae bacterium | reverse complement strand
GGTCGCGATGATGTCGATTGTGCCGTCCGCCACAGCTCGTCGCAGTTCCTCCACATCGGACTGCGTTCGAAGCGGGGGGTTGACTTTGAACACGGTGTCGTAGGAGCGGGCGTTCTCGTCGGTCAGAAGGAGGTGGTGCGGCGTCACTTCCGCCGTCACGGCGATCCCGCGCCGTTTGGCCCAGCGGATGACGTCTACCGAGCCTGCGGTCGAAACGTGACACACGTGAAGCCGAGCACCAACGTATTCCGCGAGCAAGACGTCTCGGGCGATGATGGATTCTTCCGCAACGCTCGGCCAGCCTCGAAGTCCGAGTTGGCTCGACACAGCGCCCTCGTGCATCACTCCGTCGAGCGCGAGCCGTGGGTCTTGGGCGTGCTGCGCGATAACACCGCCGAACGTCGCGACGTATTCGAGCGCCCGGCGCATGAGGAGCGCGTCCCCGACACACCGTCCATCGTCGGAAAACACCGTCACTGCGGCAGCGCTCCGTGCCATTTGGCCGATATCGGCGAGTTGCACCCCGTCGAGATTCTGAGTCACCGCACCGACGGGTCGGACTTCGACGAAACCGGCACGCCGGCCCAGTTCGGCCACCAGCTCAACTCGTTGCGCGGTATCCGCGACGGGTGAGGTGTTCGCCATCGCGTGAACCGCAGTGAACCCACCCGCCGCCGCCGCTCGGGATCCGGACAGGATGGTCTCGGACGATTCCCCACCCGGTTCGCGCAGATGGGTGTGCAAATCGACCAGCCCGGGAATTGCAGTCAAACCGGCGGCGTCAATCACCCGGTCGGCTTTCGCCGTGACCTTACCGACCTCTCGGATCACGCCTTCGGCAATCAGGATGTCGGCCGGGGACTCGCCCAACAGCGCAGCCCCGCGAATCAGAATCGTCATCGAGCACCGCCCATCACCGTGTACAGAACCGCCATGCGGGTTGCAACACCATTCGCCACCTGTTCGGTGACGGTCGATTGCGGCGAGTCGGCGACTGCTCCCGCTATTTCGAGACCGCGATTCATCGGACCGGGATGCATGACGATGGCGTTTTCGCCCAGCCTGTTCAGCCGTGCGCTCGTCATCCCCCACAACTCACTGAACTCGGACTCCGAGGGGAAATAGCCGGTGGACATCCGTTCTTTTTGCACACGCAGTGTCATCACCACATTCGGGTGGGTGGCGAGGGCGTCGTCCAACGTCGACTCGATCGTGACGCCCCAGTTCTCGACTTCGCGCGGCAGTAGGGTTTTTGGTGCCGCGACCGTGACCGATGCACCGAGCGTTCGAAGCAGCCCGATGTTGCTCCGAGCGACTCGGGAGTGAAGGATGTCACCGACGATTACGACCGTGACGTCCGCCAGATCGCGGCCGCGCGACGCGTCACCGTAAAGGCGGCTGCGCATCGTGAACGCGTCCAACAGCGCCTGTGTCGGGTGCTCGTGAGTTCCGTCACCGGCGTTGATGACGTGGGCGTCCACCCACCCGCTATTGACGACGGTTTCACAGACTCCCGAGTGCGCGTGGCGAAGCACGATGAATTCCGCCCCCATGGCTTCGAGAGTCTGCAGGGTGTCCTTGAGACTTTCCCCCTTCGACACGCTCGAACCCTGCGCGGTGAACGTCGTGACGTCGGCACCCAGCGCCATCGCGGCGGCTTCGAACGACAAGCGGGTTCGGGTGCTGTCTTCGAAGAAAACGTTCGCCACGGTTTTTCCGCGAAGGGTCGGCAACTTCTTGATCGCGCGGGTTCGCACCTCCGCCATATCGAGCGTGGTGTCCAGAATCCCCACCGCCTCGTCGCGCGAGAGTTGAGCGGCGGACAGCAGGTGCTTCACGCGATGCTCACTTCGTCGGAGCCGTCGATCTCGGTGAGGGACACGTTCACGCGCTCCGCGGTTGACGTCGGAAGGTTTTTGCCGACGAAGTCTGCTCGAATTGGCAGTTCCCGGTGACCGCGATCCACCAAAACGGCGAACCGCACGATGTCGGGTCGTCCGAGCGCGGTCAACGCGTCGAGGGCCGCGCGAACGGTTCGACCGGAAAACAGGACGTCATCGACAAGAACCACGGTCCGACCGTCGACGCCGGATGGTGGAATGTCCGTGAACGATGTCGCGCGCGTCGACTGGAGTGCGAGGTCGTCGCGGTACATGGTCACATCGAGCGAACCGACATCGACCTGCTGTGGTTCGATTTCAGCGACCAGAAGGGCGAGCCGCTTCGCGAGGTGAACTCCACGGGTGGGTATCCCCACAAACAACAGGTCGTTTCGGCCGCGCTGCGATTCGATGATTTCGTGCGCGATGCGCTTGAGCGCCCGATCGATGTCGGGCTTGGTGAGGACGGTACGCGCCACTCTCTACATCCTTTCCCGCCTCACAGGACGCTTTAAAGGAGATGCTCGTGACAGTCTAACGGCAAACCTAGGATTCGCGCGAAACCGCTCCGAGGATTCCCCCGATGAACGACACCGCGTCGTCGGATCCGTACTGACTCGCGAGCGCGAGTGCCTCCGAACGAACAACGTCGACCGGGGTGTCCGAGAACGTCAGTTCCCACACCGCGATACGCAGAATCGCCCGATCGACGGGGAACAATCGCGCGAGTGTCCACTCCCGCAGAGCACCGGAAATTGTCGTATCGACCGCGGCGCCGTTGGTGTCCAGGCCGGCGATTATCGACCGGACGTAGTCCGCTTCGGATAGGGACTGCAGCTTGGCCGCCTGACGTGTATCGAAGTCGGCCAACGCCTGGGCCAACGAACGACCGCGCTGCTCGGACTCGTAGAGCGCGTCGAAGGCCGCTTTACGTGCCTTTGTCCGGGCCGACACTAGTCGTTGACGCGGCCGAGGTAAGAACCGTCGCGGGTATCGACCTTCACCTTGGTTCCCTGTTCGAGGAACAATGGGACCTGAATCTCTAAGCCCGTCTCGACCGTCGCCGGCTTGGTCCCGCCGGTGGAGCGATCGCCCTGAAGACCGGGTTCGGTGTATGAGATCTCCAATACGACCGAGGCCGGCAGTTCGATGTACAGCGGGTTGTCGTTGTTCATCGCGATTTGGACGTTCTGGTTTTCCAGCATGTAGTTTTTGGCATCACCGACGACTGCGGAGGTAAGAGTGATCTGGTCATAGTCGTCGAGGTTCATGAACACGAAACTGTCGCCGTCCTGGTACAGGTACTGATAGTCCCGACGGTCGACCGTCTCGAAGTCGATTTTGGTCCCGGCGTTGAAGGTGCGGTCGACGACCTTTCCGGTCATCACGTTCTTGCACTTGGTCCGAACGAACGCACCACCCTTGCCCGGTTTAACGTGTTGAAACTCGATGACGGCCCACAGTTGCCCGTCCAGGTTGAGCACGCTGCCGTTTTTGATGTCGTTCGTTGTTGCCATGACTTCACAGATCCTTTGGTTGAGTGGGGAAAAGAGAACGAACTATCGGCGGGCCCGGAGAGCGGCCAGAGCGAGGTGATAGGAGTTGACTCCGAATCCCGCAATGACGCCCGTTGCGACCCCCGAGATCACGGAGTTGTGCCGAAACTCCTCGCGGGCGTGGGGGTTCGAGATATGAACTTCGATGACGGCAAGACCGGTCCCGGTCACCACCGCGACCGCGTCACGCAGCGCGTACGAGTAATGGGTGAACGCCGCCGGATTGAGGACGACCTCGGCGGACGTGTCCGCGGCGTCGTGAAGCCACTGGATGAGTTCGGATTCGTCGTTGGTCTGTCGTACCGCGATCGTTTCGTCGGCGTTCGCGGACGCTTCCAGTTCGCTCACGAGTTCCGACCAGGTGGTGGTTCCGTACACGTCCGGTTCCCTGCTGCCCAATCGAGACAAATTGGGTCCGTTGAGGACAAGAATCGAGGGCATGCTCCTAGCCTAACCAGCGATTTCCTGATACGCCGCGAACAGAAGGGACTCGTCCCCCACTGTTGTCACGGTCGGTCGCCCGATGGAATCCAGTAGGACAAACCTCAGGGTCGCGCCGCGGCTCTTCTTGTCGCGCTGAATCGTCGCTCGAAGGGTTTCCCAGCGTGCGGCCGGGTAGGTGAGCGGCAGACCCAGCCGGTCGCCGATGATCAGTCGATGCCGTTCGACATCACTGTCGCTGAGAGCGCGCACCAGCCGGGACAGTTCCGCCGCAAACAACATGCCGATACCGACCGCTACCCCGTGGCGCCAGCGATACCGCTCGGCGTGCTCGATGGCGTGTCCCAACGTATGGCCGTAATTCAGGATTTCGCGAAGTCCCTGTTCCGTAAAATCTTCGCCGACGATCGTCGCTTTGACCTGTATCGCGCGGCGCAGAACGTCCGCCGAGAGTTCGGTGGATAGATCGAGGCACGCCTCAACATTCGCGTCGAGGTCGTCCAATATTGACGGATCTGAAATGAAACCGGCCTTCGCGACCTCGGCGAATCCTGTGCGCACCTCGGTGTCGGGAAGCGAACTCAGCAGCTCGGTGTCAACAAGGACAGCGGCCGGAGCGTGAAACGAACCCACGAGGTTTTTGCCCTCCGCCGTGTTGATTCCGGTCTTACCCCCCACCGCGGCGTCGACTGCTCCGAGAACAGTGGTCGGAATGTGCACGACTCGAACCCCGCGCAGCCACGTTGCCGCAACAAACCCGGCCAGGTCGGTCGTTGCACCACCTCCGAGCGACACCACGGCGTCACTCCGCGTGAAATCGGCCTGCCCCATGATGCCCCAGAGGAAAGCCGCCACCTCGATGCGCTTCGCGTCTTCGGCGTCGGGAATTTCAGCCAGCAACACCTCGACCTGGCCTATCAGGCTCTCGCGAATTCGCGTCGCTTCGCTTGTCATGATGGGCTGGTGCACGAGCAAAACCTTGGCCACACCCGCGCCCAGACGGTCGAGCAGTTCCCCCCGCATTCCGTGTCCAATCACGATGTCGTAAGGGTTCGCGCCCTGGACCGTAACGGTGCTCATGCGCGGGACTCCAATTGCGCCGCCACATCGTCCGCGATGGAGTCCATGGTCGCGCGGCCCGTGTCCACGACGATATCGGCGAGGCGATCGTAAATTGGCTGGCGCTCGGCAACGAGACGTTTCCAGGATTCGATTCCCTCCGCCAGGAGCGGACGATTGCCGAAAATCAATCGCGGGGCGACTTTGTCGGGTGACGCCGTAACCAGAACAACCGTGAGGTTGGCGAGGTCTCGTTGCGTTGCCTCGTCCACGATCGCACCGCCTCCGAGCGATACGACACCGTCGGTCTTCAACGCCTCGACCACGGCGACGCGTTCCCACTCACGGAACTGCGGCTCCCCGAATTTGTCGAAAATGGCGGGGATCGGGCCGTGGTCGCTCACGACCAGCGAATCCGTATCCACAAATCCGACGCCGAGACGCCGAGCGACGCGTTTGCCCAGACGTGTTTTTCCGGCCGCGGGCGGACCAATCAGAACCGCACGTGGCGTCACGAACGGTCCAGTTTGGATCGACGCGATTCCGGGATGGACGCCAGAAAGGACTCAAGATTTCGGCGCGTCTCGGTGAGTGAGTCCCCGCCGCACTTTTCCAAAACGGCTTCCGCAATGACCAGCAGCACCATGGCTTCGGCGACGACACCCGCCGCGGGAACGGCACACACATCGGAACGCTGGTGGTGAGCGGTTGTCTCGGCACCCGTGCCCACATCCACGGTTCGCAGAGCACGGGGAACGGTGGCAATCGGTTTCATTCCTGCACGAACCCGGAGGACCTGTCCGGTTGACATTCCCCCTTCGATGCCGCCCGCGCGATCGCTCACGCGCTCTAGTCCGTCACCCACAACGATTTCGTCGTGCGCCGCACTACCGGGGCGGCGGGTGGTCTCGAAACCGTCACCCACCTCAACACCCTTGATCGCCTGTATGCCCATGAGAGCGGCGGCTAATTTCGAGTCGAGTCGGCGATCCCAGTGGACATAGGACCCCAGCCCCGGCGGTAATCCGTAGACCACGACCTCAACGACTCCACCGAGAGTGTCGCCGTCTTTGTGGGCGTCGTCGACCAGGGACGCCATCCGTGCGGAGGTGACGGGGTCGTGACAGCGCAGCGGATCCGCGTCGAGAGCGTCGACATCCGACGGCACCGGAAGAGGCGTTCCCTCGGGCACACTCACGGTTCCAATCGCAACCGTGTGGGTAACGGCGTGAATCCCGAGTTCGTGAAGGAATGCGCGGGCTACCGCTCCCAGCGCCACACGCGTGGCGGTTTCGCGCGCGGAGGCGCGCTCGAGTACGGGTCGCGCTTCGTCGAAATCGTATTTTTGCATTCCCGTGAGGTCAGCGTGACCGGGTCGAGGTCGCGTCAGCGCGGCGCCGCGCGCGGTTTCGAGCACCGAACCATCGACCGGCTCCGGGCTCATGACCTCCACCCACTTGGGCCACTCGGTGTTCGCGATTCGAAGAGCGACGGGGCCGCCCATGGTGAACCCGTGACGGACACCGCCGGAAATCGTGACTTCATCGGCCTCGAACTTCATGCGCGCACCGCGTCCGTAGCCGAGACGTCGCCGAGCGAGATCGGCGCGAATCGAATCCAACGACAGGGGAATGCCGGCCGGCAGGCCCTCGATGATGCCGATGAGCTCGAGTCCGTGGGATTCACCTGCTGTCAGCCAACGCATAACCCTATTGTTCCAGACGCCGCGTCATTCAGAGACCAACCGCGGCGCGCATCGCGGTCACGACATGCGATTCGTCCGGAAGGGGTTCCTCGACGGAATCGCCGTAAAACACCCGCGCCTGGCGAACGGCCTGCCACAAGAGCATCGGTAATCCGTTCATGGACGACAGTCCGCGGGCGTCCCATTCTCTGCCCAGGGCAGACGGCCACGGCTCGTACACCACGTCGAACAAGAATTCGGCATCGAATGTCTCGATGTCTCCGGGCGTCAACGAGGTTCCGGCCGGAAGGGTGCTTACCAGCAGATCCGATGGCCGTGCGGACTCACCGAACGCGAGGACTCGCGCGTCCATACCGAGCCGTCGCGCCAATTCACGAATTGCCTCCGTGCGGGACGCATCCCTCACGACAATGTCCAGCGCGTCCACGCCGAGGTCGTGGAGGGTCACAATCAGGGACGCGGCGGTTGCTCCGCCTCCCAGCAGCGTCGCCCGGCGAAACTCTGTGCCGAACTGCTGGCGAATAGCGGTTGTCGCGCCCCAGGTATCCGTGTTGAACCCGTTCCAGCCGTCGGTCGTGCGAACAATCGTGTTCACGGAACCAGTCAGAATCGACACGGGACACTCCGACACGAGATGGGGTCGGATCGCCTGTTTGAGCGGCATGGTCAACGAGAGCCCCTCCCACGACGCATCCCGCGACGTGATAAAGGCGTCCAACTCACCCACGGCGACATCCGTGCTGTCATAGGCCGCGTCGATCGCGAGTGCGGAAATCGCCGCGCGATGGAGCGCCGGCGAGCGGGAATGACCGATCGGGCTCCCGATTACGCCGAAGTGGCTAGTCACAGTAATCGGAGTTCTCCGCGGAGGCGCGGCACCAGGCTTGCAATTCGGAAACCGCGGCACCGTGCTGAGCCGCCGTTTCGGAAAACACGGTCTCGCCGGTCTTCAGGTTGATGGGTACGAAGAAGAACCAGGGACCTTTGGTTGGGTTGATTACCGCCTTCAGCGCAACCTCGCCGGGCAGACCGATGGGCCCCACCGGCAAGCCGTAGTGAACATAGGTGTTGTACAGATTTCCCGCGTCCGCCCGTTCCTCCGTCGTGGTCCACACCGTGTCCAGATTTCCGGTGCCGTAGGCGACCGAGGCGTCCGATTGCAACTTCCAGCCGTCATCCAAACGATTCTGGAAAACCCGCGCAATCTTGCCGAAATCGTCCGGGTTGCTTCCCGCCTCGCGCTGAACCAGCGCCGCAAAAGTCACCACCGCGTAGCGGTCACCCGGAGCGACCCCGAGCGCGTCCAGGCGGGTATTCATTTCGTCCACCATCGTCTGCACGATCGACGTCGCGTCCTGAGTGGGGTTGAACTCGTAGGTGGCCGGGAAGAGGAATCCCTCGACGGATGGCGCTTCGCCCGGGATGCCGAAAACAGTCGGATCCGTTGTTGCCGCTTCGAATTCCTCGACCGGGATTCCGGTTGCCGCACTCAACTTC
>JAULYU010000054.1:0-2453 GCA_032117735.1 Microbacteriaceae bacterium | reverse complement strand
GATGTTGTGTTCGGCCCCATCGTATAGCGGCCTAGTACGCTGCCCTCTCACGGCGGTAACACGGGTTCGAATCCCGTTGGGGTCACAACTCGCCCGAGGCGGTTTTGCTCAGGTAATTCTTGGGAAAAGTGTCCAAGTGGAGGAACGGTCCACTGATAAGATTTTGTCATTATGGATAACTCGCTTCCACTCTGGTTCGAAGTCACCTCGTACGCCGTCTTAGTGGCGATTCTCCTCTTCGATCTATTTCTCGTCGTACGACGTCCCCACATTCCCTCCACCCGCGAATCCGCGCTGTGGATCACGTTCTATGTGAGCCTCGCCATCGTTTTCGGAATCCTCATCATCTTGGTCGCCAACGATGCCGGATTGAACGGAACCGAACTGGGACTTCAGTTCTATGCGGGTTGGCTCACCGAATACTCGCTGTCGGCCGACAACGTCTTCGTCTTCCTCATCATCATGGCCCAGTTCCGTGTTCCCAAGCGGATGCAACAGGAACTGTTGATGCTGGGAATCGTGCTGGCACTCATTTTCCGCGCCATCTTCATCGTCCTCGGTGCGGCCCTTCTCGAGAGCTATTCGTGGTTGTTCTACATCTTCGGCGCCTACCTCGTGTACGTCGCGATTCAGCAGATGCGCGAAAAAGACGAGCACGGCAGCGGCTCGGACAACTTCTTGATCGCCTGGCTCAAAAAGGTGTTGAACGTTCACCCCGAATGGCGGGACAACGAACGCTGGCGCAAGATGGAGAACGGCGAAAAGTTCTTTACTCCCGCGATCCTCGTCCTCGTTTCGCTGGGGGCGATCGATGTCGTGTTCGCGCTCGACTCCATTCCGGCGATTTTCGGTATCACCACGAGTCCGTTCCTGGTGTTCACCTGTAACATCCTCGCGCTGATGGGTCTTCGCCAGCTGTACTTCTTGCTCGGCGACCTCGTGGATCGACTCCACTACCTCGGCCACGGGATCGCGTTCATCCTCGGATTTATCGGTTTCAAACTCGTCAACCATGCGCTTCACCTCAACGAACTGCCGTTCATCAACGGGGGACAGCACGTCGAAATCGTTCCCGAGATTCCGACCTGGCTTTCGCTCGTCGTTATCGTCCTCACGCTGACGGTGGCCGTCCTGGCGAGCATCGCGCGCTCCAAGCGCGAAGCCGCCGCAAAATAGCACCCCCGGGCGCTGATAAAGTCATCAGCATGACTTCTGACGGCGTTCCTCGGACTCTCGCGGAAAAGGTGTGGGCCGACCACCTCGTTGTTCGCGGAGACAACGTCGAGCCGGATCTGATTTACATCGACCTTCACCTGGTTCACGAAGTAACCAGTCCGCAGGCGTTTGACGGTTTGCGACTGGCGGGTCGGCCCGTCCGGCGCCCGGATTTGACGATTGCCACCGAAGACCACAACACTCCGACGCTCAACATCGGTGCCCAGATTGCGGATCCGGTTTCCCGAACGCAAATCGAGACGCTGCGGGCGAACGCGAAAGAGTTCGGGATTCGACTTCACTCGCTCGGGGATATCGAACAGGGAATCGTCCACGTGGTCGGCCCCCAGTTGGGGCTCACGATGCCCGGCATCACGGTTGTCTGCGGTGACAGCCACACCTCCACCCACGGCGCGTTCGGTGCGATGGCGTTCGGAATCGGAACCTCCGAGGTCGAGCACGTCCTCGCGACACAGACGTTGCCGCTGACCCCGTTCAAAACCATGTCGATCACGGTGGACGGGACTCTGCGACCCGGCGTGACCGCCAAAGACATCATCCTTGCCGTCATCGCCAAAATCGGCACCGGAGGCGGGCAGGGATACGTTCTGGAGTATCGCGGGAGCGCGATTCGCGCCCTGTCCATGGAAGGGCGCATGACGATTTGCAACATGTCGATCGAGGCGGGTGCCCGCGCGGGAATGGTCGCACCCGACGAGACCACGTTCGCGTATCTAAAGGGCCGCGCCCACGCGCCGACCGGTGCTGACTGGGATGCCGCGGTCGAATACTGGAAGACGTTGCCGACCGACGAGGGCGCGAAGTTTGATGCCGAAGTGGTGCTCGACGGCGACGCGCTCGAGCCCTTCGTTACCTGGGGGACCAACCCGGGTCACGGTGTTGCGCTGTCCGACTCGGTGCCGGACCCCGCCGACATCGCCGACCCGAACGAGCGCGCGAACGCGATGCGGGCCCTCGAATACATGGACCTCACGCCCGGCACGCCGATGAAAGACATTCGCGTGGACCAGGTGTTCATGGGGTCGTGCACCAATTCCCGAATCGAAGACCTGCGTGCGTTCGCCGGCGTGATTAGGGGCAAGAAACTGGCTGACGGGGTCAAGTTGATGGTTGTTCCCGGTTCGGCGCGCGTGCGGCTCGAAGCGGAGGCCGAAGGCATCGACAAGGTTGTCACCGACTTTGGTGGGGAGTGGCGTTTCGCGGGGTGTTCGATGTGC
>JAULYU010000053.1:1011-4728 GCA_032117735.1 Microbacteriaceae bacterium | reverse complement strand
GTGCGTTCAACCGACATCAAACCGCATTTGTTCTTTCCTCACCGCAAGGTTGCTAGATTGTAAGGATGAAATCCCCGACAATCCGAGCACTTGCCAGCCTCGCCATTGCTTCCCTCGCCGTGACCGGTGTTTCGTCCACCGCCGAGGCGACCGTGACTTTCGCGAACAAAGGAACTGCGCAACTGTATGACATTGTCGAAGCACACTACGTGCTGAATGACACTCGGATTGTGGTGTTGTCGAACGATACGTCGAATGCGGTCATTCAACTGGTCAACCCCGAAACTCAAACCGTGACTAACACCCTTGCGTTTACAGCACCACACGCCGATGGTTCGAATCCCTGGGACTCCGCCACCGACTTGGAAGTTACTCCGGATGGGCAAACCGCGTATGTCACCTTTGCTGGGTCAAACCCTGCACTGGCGAAAATTAGTCTCAGCACGTTGACCGTTGCACGCTTTGTCTCGATCTCCGGCGGTAACGCGATATCTGGTGGAGGTGCGCCCGAATTTGTTGCCCTGCGAAACAACGGGTCGACGGTGCACGTTTTTTCCCGAGCCTACTCAAAGGCTTTCTCGACGAGTACTCTCAGTGCCACCGGTGACGAGGCTGGAGCCGCTCCCGAAGTGGGTGTGACCAACAAGGCTTTTGTGTCTGATTCCGAGGCTTCGATGACATTCTGGGCCGACATGACGGACGACCAGATTTCCGGACATGGGAGAATAAGTTTTCGTGCAGCTGACGGGATTTTCCATGCGAGTGCATTTTCAGTCGACAGCATTGCCTCCGCTTTAACCGTAAATCACACGAATGGTGAAGTTTATGTCGGGACATCGTTGGAAGGCACCGCCTATTTGGCGCGAGTTGAGGGATATCGCGAGGCAAGTTTCTTTGGCGGGGGCTCAAACTTGAGCTTGGCGCTCGTATTTGATGGAGTCCGCCAGGTTGTTGCCAGTTCGGATGGGTCACAACTGGTTGCTCTGTCCAACAACGGCCGCATTGCTCGAGTGCCCCTCGGCCGTGGTTGGTCGTCAACGATTGTCGAATATTTCGCAGTCACTGACGCGACAGTAACTCTGGGAAGTTCTGCAAACATTGCCATCAAATCGGATGGATCGCAGGTGACCTACCTCGATTCCCGAGCGGGCGCGGACGACAACATCGTCAATTTCCTTCTCGCTAACAACGCGCCGACCGTGTCGATGGCGCCATCCGATGTGTTGTGGTACTCGACCTCGGCCAAAAATGCACGAATTGTGTGGGCCGCGCCCGCTGATAACGGCGGATCTAGCCTGACCAAATATGTTGTCCAATGCACAAACGGCAAGAGCCAGAAGTTTCGAACGGTGAGGTCACTTCGCCCATCCGCAAGTGGACTCAAGATTGTTCGAAACGTCAAACGTTCAATCGATTGTCACGTGATTGCCCGAAATGTTCGGGGTAACAGCGAACCGAGTGACGTGGTGACAATCACTAAAAAGGGTGGTCCAGGACCAGACATCCTCTAAGGCCTGGAGGTCAGCCCCCGACAACCGGCCCGAAGCGGGCGGGGAGTGGCGACCGGTGTGTGTGACGCATCTCGTCGACTCTCAAGGCGAACAACCCTTGGACCTCGAGTTCGCCTGAACGTCTGTCGGTGACGCCGACCCGCAGGACGGGAACGTCGCGTCCCTCACACAAACCGCGGAATTTCACGTCGTCTTCGCGGGCGACCGACACGAGAGCTCGCGCCTGGGTTTCGGAGAACAGCGCGGCGGTCGAATCCACGCCGTCTCGTGACATGATTTCGTCGATCCAGACTCGTGCGCCCACCCCGAATCGCAACACCCCGTCGGCGAGCGCGCGCAGGAAACCTCCGGTTCCGAGGTCGACTGCGCTCGTCACGATTCCCTCCCGGGCCGCGGCTCCGAGCAGCCCCGCCAAATCCTTCTCGGCGGTGAAATCGACCCGTGGCGGAACCCCACCGAGGTGGTCATGAATCACACCGGCCCAGACGGATCCGCCCAGCTCGTCTGCGGTGACACCCAACAGGTAGATGTTTTCACCCTCGTCCTGCCAACCGGACGGCAGGCGTCGCGCGACGTTGTCGATTGACCCGAGGACGGCGACCACGGGTGTCGGGTGAATCGGGACATCACCCGTCTGGTTGTAGAACGACACGTTTCCGCCGGTGACGGGGATGCCGAGTTCGAGGCAGCCGTCCGCGAGTCCCTCGACGGCGCGGGCGAACTGCCACATCACCTCGGGGTTCTCGGGGGATCCGAAATTCAGGCAATCACTGACAGCGAGGGGCTTTGCGCCACTGGATGCAACGTTTCGATACGACTCGACCAGAGCCAACTGGGCCCCCACATACGGGTCGAGCTGGCAATAGCGCCCGTTCGCATCGGTTGAGAGGGCGACGCCCAGCCCGCTGACCTCGTCGATGCGAATCATGCCCGCGCCGTCGGGGGTGTGTAGCGCGGTGTTTCCGCCGACGTAATAGTCGTACTGGTTCGTAATCCAATCGGTGTCCGCTTCGTTCGGCGACCCGAGGATGGCGAGGAACTGATTCTTGAGTTCGTCACTGTCCGTCGCACGGGCGAACTTCGCCGGCGAATCCGCCTGCAGCGCGTCGAGCCACGCCGGGTACTCCATCGGACGGTTGTACACCGGGCCGTCGATCGCGACGGTGCGCGGGTCGACGTCGACAATGGTCTGACCCTTCCACTCGATGATGAGTCGGCCGGTGTCGGTTACTTCGCCGAGAACGCTGGCCTCGACATCCCACTTGGTGGTGACCGCGAGAAAGGCCTCCAGTTTGTCAGGGTGCACAATGGCCATCATGCGCTCTTGGCTCTCGGACATGAGGATTTCCTCGGCGGTGAGCGTCGGGTCGCGCAGCAGGACGTTGTCGAGCGTGATGCGCATGCCGCCGTCGCCATTGGCCGCGAGTTCGCTCGTGGCGCAGGAAATTCCGGCGGCGCCGAGGTCTTGGATGCCCTCGACACAGCCACCCGCGAACAGCTCGAGGCAGGCCTCGATGAGAACCTTTTCGGCGAACGGGTCGCCCACCTGCACCGCGGGCCGTTTGGTGGGGCCGCCTTCGGCGAAGGTGTCAGACGCGAGGATGGACGCGCCACCGATTCCGTCACCGCCGGTGCGGGCGCCGAACAGGACAACAAGGTTTCCGACGCCCTTGGCGTTCGCAAGGTGAAGGTCCTCGTGGCGAAGTGCGCCGACGGCCAAAGCATTGACGAGCGGGTTCGCCTGATACACCGAGTCGAACCAGGTCTCGCCGCCGATGTTGGGCAAACCCAGGCAGTTTCCGTAGAACGAGATTCCGCCGACGACACCGTTGACGACACGGTTCGTGTCGGGGTGGTCGATTGCGCCGAAGCGCAGGGCGTCCATGACGGCCACGGGACGAGCACCCATCGAGATGATGTCGCGCACGATTCCCCCGATGCCGGTCGCGGCGCCCTGGAACGGCTCGATGTAGGACGGGTGGTTGTGGCTCTCGATTTTGAAGGTGACGGCCCAGCCCTCACCGATGTCGACCACACCAGCGTTTTCGCCCATACCGACCATGAGGTTCGTGGTCATTTCGGGCGAGACTTTCTGGCCAAACTGGCGCAGGTGGACCTTGGACGACTTGTACGAGCAGTGTTCCGACCACATCACGGAATACATCGCCAGTTCCCCGCTGGTGGGGCGACGACCGAGGATGTCGCG
>JAULYU010000053.1:0-1001 GCA_032117735.1 Microbacteriaceae bacterium | reverse complement strand
AGTTGATACGGCTGGTCCTTTTCCGGGGTCGCCGCAGCGTTCTCGACGGTATCGGGGATCTGGTCGGTCACGGTGGCTCCTGGTTACGAAAGAACGGTCGCGGCGATAACCGACTGGAACATGGCGAGCCCGTCCGTACCGGACGACATCGCGGCGGGGGTGTCGGGTCCGAACCCGGGTTCAACGGCGTGTTCGGGGTGAGGCATGAGCCCAACCACGTTCCCGCGAGCGTTTCGAAGCCCCGCGATGTCGTTCAACGAACCGTTCGGGTTGACCTCGAGATAACGGAACACGACGAGACCGTCACCCTCTAACTGTTTGAGAGTCTCGTCGTCGGCGATGAATCCGCCTTCGCCGTTTTTCAACGGAATGGTGATTTCGTGGCCCTGCGTGTAACCGCTCGTCCAGACGGTGTCGACGTTTTCGACGCGCAGTTTCTGGTCGCGGCGAACGAACGTGCCGTGGTCGTTGCGAATGAGTCCGCCGGCGAGCAGGTGCGCCTCGACGAGGATCTGGAACCCGTTACAGATTCCGAGGACGGGCATGCCCTTGTTCGCGGCATCAATAACTTCGCTCATGATGGGCGAGTGGGCGGCAATCGCGCCACAGCGCAGGTAGTCACCGTACGAGAACCCGCCGGGCAGAACTATTGCCTCAACGCCGTGCAGGTCCGGGTCTCCGTGCCAGAGCGAAACGGCGTCACCGCCAGCGAGGCGGATGGCGCGAAGGGCGTCGCGGTCGTCGAGCGAACCGGGAAAGGTGATGACGCCGACGCGCACGTTAGTCCGCCACGCGAATCGAAATGACGTCTTCGATGACGTCGTTCGACAGGACGTCTTTGGCGACTTCAGCGATGTGGTCGAGCAACGTGGGAGTGACCTCGCCCTCAATCGTGATTTCAAATCGTTTGCCGATGCGAACGTCGGTGATCTCGCCGTCTCCGAAGCGCTGCAAGGCGCGGGCTGTGGCCTTACCAGCGGGGTCGAGAAGCACTTCTTTCG
>JAULYU010000052.1:0-2547 GCA_032117735.1 Microbacteriaceae bacterium | reverse complement strand
ATTTCGGCCTCGGCGCGCCGGCGTCTCGAGGTCATCGTTCCGTCGCGCGCGACGGGTAGCGAATATGAGCGCGTTGCGCACGCGGACAGCACTTGCGTCACCGTCGCGTACCACGGTGTCGACCGGGGCACTTTTCGTCCGCCGACCGCACCCAACGTCACGCGTTTCGCGAAAACGCTGGGCATCGACGGGTGGGTTGCGTTTGTGGGGACAATCGAGCCGCGAAAGAATGTCGTCCCCCTCATCGAGGGGTTTCAATCGGCCGTCGCGTCGCTCTCGCCTCGTCCCGCGCTGTTGTTGGCGGGGGCGTCCGGTTGGGACAACACCGTGGCGGACGCCATCGACCGTGCTGTCCGAGCCGGGTTTGACGTTCGGCACCTTGGTTATGTGCCACTCGCGGACCTGTCGACACTGCTCGGCGGAGCAACGGTCGTTGCCTACCCGAGCGAGGGCGAAGGTTTCGGGCTCCCGGTTCTCGAGGCGATGTCCTGCGGAGCATCGGTTCTCACCACCCGATCGTTGTCGCTCCCCGAGGTGGGCGGCGACGCGGTTGCCTACACCGACACCACGGCACGGGCCATCGGTGTCGCCCTGACGGAATTGCTGAATAATCCGAAACGTCGTGCCCAAATGAAACGCGCGGCAACCGAACGCGCGGCGGGATTCACCTGGAGCGCTTGCCTCGCGGCGCACCGGGCCGTGTGGGAGCGTTAGGACACGTCGTCAATGAGTGCGGCAAGTAACGCTGCACTCGCGTCCCACGAGAACAGGGCGGATCGTGCGCGCCCGCGCGAGGTGAGGTCGCGCCGTAACTCGTCGTCACTCAGCCCGGTTAGCGCCTCGGCGAGTGCCACGGTTCCGCGCGGTCCGTGCACATCAACCGACAGCGCAGCACCACCCGCCACTTCGACGAGTGCCGCTGCGGTGGAGTGGATCACGGGGACACCGAGAGACATCGCCTCGAGCACCGGAAGTCCGAAGCCCTCGTCAATCGAGGGAACAACCAGTGCCCGAGACGCGGACAACACGGCAGCGAGGTCGGCGTCGTCGAGTCGACCGAGGGCCCGCACCCGGGAGGGCGTAATCCCGGACCGTGTGATGAGGGTCGCCACGTCGACACCTCCCCAGCCCCGCGGGCCAATCACGACGAGCGACAGATCATCAACGGCGGCGAGCGCGGTGATCAACTGTTCGAGTCCTTTGCGCGGTTCGAGGGTCCCGACGAATGCGACGAAGTTGTCGGGTAGCCCCAGTGCCGTTCGCCGAGCGGGTGAATCGGCGGGAATCACCAGGTCGGTCGACGGGGCACCACCGATGATGCGAATCCGATTGTCCACGGCGAGAAAGTCGGACAATCGTGAGGCGACGGCTTCCGTCGGAACCACAATCACATCCGCGAATCGCGCCGCGCGCTCACCCATCGCGCGATGCCAGACGGCGCCCCGCTTCGTCAGGGTCTCGGGGTGAGTCCACGGAATCGTGTCATGAATCGTTACGATGTGCTGTCCGCGCGGAGCGAGGGGCGCGAACAAACTGGGGGAATACGTTACGTTGCACTCCGGGAGCGCCAGTCCAATCTGCCAGGCGCTCGCGAGAATCGGACGGGGTAGAGGGGACACGTCGATGCCGCCCAGCAGCGGAATCAATGAGTGTAGACGGCGGACGGTCTCGCCTGACACGCGCGGGACGAATCCCGTGACAGCGCGGGGGTGGTCGGGTCGCTCGGTGAGCGCACGAATCAGGTTGAGTGCGTATCGCCCGATTCCGCCGGGGACGGGGGCCGTGATTTGGTCGAGGACGACGGTCGCGCTGTTAATGGGTCGACCTCATTTCGCTACGATAACCCTGTGGACATTAAACCATTGACTATCGCGGGGGCGTGGAGTGTGACGCCACAGGTTCACGCGGATGGCCGCGGCTCGTTCGCCGAATGGTTTCGGGCAGACCAACTGGAGGACCTTACCGGCTTTCGTTTTTCACCCGTCCAGGGAAACATTTCCCGCTCGGCACGGGGTGTGGTTCGCGGCATCCATTACGCCGATGTCCCTCCCGGCCAGGCTAAATATGTGATGCCCGTGTCCGGCTCGATTATCGATTTCGTTGTCGACATCCGAGTCGGTTCGCCCACGTTTGGGCAGTGGGACAGCGTGACGCTCCGCAGTGAACACCGGGATGCGGTTTTTCACGAACCGGGCTTGGGACACGCGTTTGCGGCCCTGGAGGATGACACCACCGTCATGTATCTCGTGACCGATTTTTTTCAACCCGAACGCGAGCACGGCATCAACCCGCTCGATCCCGAGATCGGGTTGGTTTTTCCCGCGGGACTTGATTCCGTTCTGTCGGACAAGGACTCGGCGGCGCCGTCGTTAGCCCAAGCACTCGCCGCCTCCGCGCTCCCGATCTGGCAGACACCGTGAAGGGCATAATTCTCGCGGGCGGAACGGGCTCGCGGCTCTGGCCCATCACTCTGGGAAACTCCAAGCAGCTCGTTCCGATTTACGACAAGCCGATGGTGTATTACCCCATCTCAACGCTCATGATGGC
>JAULYU010000051.1:0-2369 GCA_032117735.1 Microbacteriaceae bacterium | reverse complement strand
GTGCGTCTCAGGGGAACGCACATCGAACTGCCGTTCCCCTCGGTCGGGGCGACGGAACAGGTGCTCTTGACCGCGGTTCGTGCCGAGGGCGTGACCGAATTGAAAAACGCGGCCATCGAACCCGAGATCATGGACCTCATTGCAATCTTGCAGAAGATGGGCGCCATCATCTGGATTGAGCCGAATCGCACCATTTACATCGAGGGCGTCGACACACTTCACGGGTTCGAGCACCGCTCGCTGTTCGATCGGAACGAAGCAGCGTCCTGGGCGGCAGCTGCTCTCGTCACGAAGGGCGACATCTTCGTGGTCGGAGCGCGTCAGCAGGAACTCTTGACCTTCCTCAACGTGTTCCGCAAAGTGGGCGGCGATTTCGAGGTCCACGAGGACGGAATTCGTTTCCGACACCCCGGCGGGGAACTCAAACCGGTCGTGGTCGAAACGGACGTGCATCCCGGGTTCATGACGGACTGGCAGCAACCGCTCGTCGTCGCCCTGACCCAGGCGGAAGGCACATCAATCGTGCACGAGACGGTGTACGAAAACCGCTTCGGGTTCACCGAGTCGCTCAACAAAATGGGGGCGAACATCGTCGTGCACCAGGACGGAATCGCGTCAATCACCCGGCGGGTGCCGCGCCGCGCGTTGGAACAAGCTGCGGTCATCATCGGACCCACTCCGTTGCACGGAGCCGACATTCGTGTGCCCGACCTTCGCGGAGGATTCTCTCACCTCATCGCGGCACTCGCCGCGTCAGGCACAAGCACCATCAGCAACGTCGGCATCATCGCGCGCGGCTACGAGCACTTCATCGACAAGCTTCGCGACCTGGGCGCCGACTTTGAGCTCGCGGACTAGGCTTTCGCAAGAAGGAGCACACGATGGTGACGAGTGAAAAATCCGCGCGATGGCGCATCACCGCGGCTTTCGCGTTACCGATTATCGGACTCATTTCGCGAATCACCCTTCGCGGCGCCGAGAACGTCCCGGCGAAGGGCGGTTTCATTCTTGCGCCCTGCCACTTCAGCGCGATCGACCCCGTGATCATGGGCGTCGGGCTGTGGAAAGCGGGCCGGGCGCCCCGATTCATGGCCAAAGAATCACTGTTTCGAATTCCGGTGCTGGGCAGTATTTTGCGGGGACTCGGGCAAATCCCGGTCGAGCGCTCCGGTCAGAAGCGCGCGCTGGGACCGATGAAGGCTGCTCGATCTCTGGCGGATACCGGCAGTGGAGTCATCGTGTATCCCGAAGGGTCGCTCACGCGTGACCCCGACCTCTGGCCGATGCGCGGAAAGACGGGCGCGGTGCGAATGGCGCTGGATGCCAACATTCCGCTGATCCCCGCCGCGCACTGGGGGACCCAGATTTTGATGCCGCGATATTCGGGGCGAATCAAGTTTTTTCCGCCCACCCCGATCACCATTCTCATCGGTAAGCCGATCGACTTGACCGCGTTTAGGGGTAAGCCGATTGACCAAAAGTTGCTCACCACGGCCACCAACATTCTCATGACCGCCATCGCCGAACTCCAGGGACAGTTGCGGGGCGAAAAGCCCCCGACCAAACGCTGGGACCCCGCCGAACACAACCAATCAACGACGGGAAAGTTTAAGTGACCACGGTCGCGGTGCTGGGTGCCGGTGCGTGGGGAAGCACCTTCGCTAAAGTCCTCGCTGATGGCGGGGCGGACGTTCAGTTGTGGGCGCGCCGCGATGAAATCGCGCGCGAGATCAACGAAACACACCGCAACACCAAGTACCTCCAGCGGGTCACGCTCCCGCTCGCGGTGACGGCATCGACGTCGCTCACGGAGACACTCGCGGGCGTTGACGAAGTCTATTTGTCGGTGCCGTCGCAGGTCCTCCGGTCCGTCCTCGAAAGCATGATCGGGCAACTCGGTGATTCTGTCCCGGTCGTGTCGCTGATGAAAGGCGTCGAACGGTCAACCGGAATGCGGATGAGCCAGGTGATCCGCGACGTCACGGGAATCGACGAGGGCCGCATCGCGGTCGTTTCCGGGCCGA
Organism: Microbacteriaceae bacterium; assembly: GCA_032117735.1. Classification (GTDB taxonomy): domain Bacteria; phylum Actinomycetota; class Actinomycetes; order Actinomycetales; family Microbacteriaceae; genus MWH-TA3. The sequence continues at coordinate 345 of JAULYU010000051.1, read as the reverse complement.
ACCTCGCGCTCGAAATCGCGAAAGAAGAACCGACGGCCTCAGCGGTGTCCTCGACGAGTCTGGAAACCGCAGTGGTAATCGCGGCGACATGTCACAACCATTACTTCACGACACTGACCAACACCGACGTCATCGGAACCGAGTTCGGTGGGGTGCTGAAAAACCTCATCGCCGTCGCCGTCGGAATCGCCGACGGTGTCGGATACGGCGACAACACCAAGGCGTCCATCATCACGCGAGGACTGGCGGAACTGTCCGCGTTCGCCGCCGCCCAGGGGGCAAAACCCGAGACGATGTGGGGGCTGGCCGGACTCGGCGACCTCATCGCCACCTGCGAATCACCGC
>JAULYU010000050.1:0-2075 GCA_032117735.1 Microbacteriaceae bacterium | reverse complement strand
ATCAAACAGCAAGGAGCGCAGCATCATGGCCACAGGCGTCGTGAAATGGTTTAACAACGAAAAGGGTTATGGATTCATCACCCCCGATGAGGGCGGTCCCGACCTCTTCGCACACTTCAGCTCGATCGAGACCGATGGTTTCAAGAGTCTCGCTGAGAACCAGAAGGTCGAATTTGAGGTAACCCAGGGTGACAAAGGTCCCCAGGCGGCGAACATTCGCCCCCTCTAGTCTCGATCTTTACGCTTCGGCGCTTCTCTTCGGAGGAGCGCCGCAGTCGTTTAACCGAACAGTGTCTACTTGGAGACGCGCGGGATGATGTACATCGGAATCATCCACGCCAAAACCGACATGAGGATTCCGACGGTAAAGATCAGAGCCTCGTACCCGGGAACCTGAAAAGCAAAAGACATGACCGGGAACGAGCCCAGAAAAATGACGCCAGTGAGGATCAGCAAAAGGATGTTCATAATGCTCTCAGTGTAATCGCATCACGCCGATGCGCGTTCAATGACGAGTTCCCGCACCCGAGCCGCGTCGGCTTTGCCGCCCATCGCCTTCATGACCGCACCGATGACCGCACCCGCGGCTTCGACCTTGCCGGAGGCGATTTTCTCGAGGACGTCGGGCTGCTGGGCCAGCGCGGTGTCGATTGCGGCGATGAGCGCCCCGTCATCCGACACCACGGTGAGGCCACGGGCTTCGATGATTTGTGCGACCGTTCCCTCGTTGGCAATGAGTCCCGCCAACGCTTGGCGGGCAAGTTTGTCATTGATGATTCCGGCATCCACCGCGACCTGAAGTTCGGCGACCTGCGCGGGCGTGACGAGAGAAGCCGGCTCGACGTTCAATTCGTTGGCGGTTCGACTCAGTTCCCCCATCCACCACTTGCGGGCCGACTGCGGACCCGCGCCCGCCTCGACCGTCTCGCGAACTTCCACCACAAGGCCCGCATTGACGATGGACTGGAAGTCGACGTCGGAGAAACCCCATTCGGCTTTGAGACGACGTCGTTCGACCGCGGGCGGCTCGGGCAGGGCGGCTCGAAGTTCGTCGACCAACGCTCGCGACGGACGAATCGGCAACAGGTCGGGCTCCGGGAAATATCGATAATCATCGGCGTCGCTCTTGGGTCGACCCGGGGACGTTGTGCCCGTGTCCTCGTGCCAGTGCCGCGTTTCCTGAATGATGGCGGTACCCGCGTCGAGCAGGGCCGCCTGACGCTGAATCTCGTAGGTGATTGCCCGTTCGATCGACCGCAGCGAGTTGACGTTTTTGGTTTCCGTTCGGGTGCCCAGCTTTTCCTCACCGCGCGGGCGCAACGACACGTTCGCGTCGCAGCGCAGATTCCCGCGTTCCATTCGCGCCTCGGAAATTCCCAGACCGCGGACGATATCCCGAATCGTCGAGACGTAGGCGCGGGCGACTTCACCGGCGCGGGCCTCGGTGCCGAAAATCGGCTTCGTCACGATTTCGACGAGCGGAACCCCGGCTCGGTTGTAATCGACGAGCGAGTACTCCGCTCCCTGGATTCGGCCCGTCGCACCGCCGACGTGGGTCAGTTTGCCCGCGTCTTCCTCCATGTGCGCACGTTCGATCGGAATCGTCACGATATCGCCGTTGTCCAACTCGATGTCGAGCGACCCTTCGAACGCGATCGGCTCGTCGAACTGGGAAATCTGGTAATTCTTCGCAAGGTCGGGATAGAAATAGTTCTTGCGCGCAAACCGGCAGGTCTCGGCGATTTCGCAGCCCAGCGCGAGTCCGAGCGAAATCGAATAACGGACGGCCTGCTCGTTGACCACCGGAAGGCTGCCGGGAAGCCCCAGACAAACGGGCGTGACCGCGGTGTTCGGATCGGCACCGAACACGTTGGACGCGCTGGAGAACATCTTGGTTTTCGTCGACAGTTCGACGTGGACCTCCAGGCCGATGACCGGCTCGAACAGTTCGAGGGCCTTGTCGAACGGCATGAGCGCGTCTTTCGCCATCAGTTGACTCCTCCCGGGTAAGCCGGCGTGAGAGCCGAGAACGTCGAGCCACGCTTCGCGTCGAGAAGCGCCTCGATGGCCGCTCC
>JAULYU010000049.1:0-4917 GCA_032117735.1 Microbacteriaceae bacterium | reverse complement strand
GCAAAGAGGTCGTTTACTACCTCATCGGACGCAAGGCGCTGCAGTACTTCGCCTTCCGTCAGCGCAAGTGGGAACGGGATTGGATCGGCAACACCGACCGCCCCGAGGTCGAAACCGCGGAAGAGATCGCGCAGGCACTCATCGAGCACTTCCTGCGCGACCACGACGACGCGGGGGTCGACGAAATCCATCTCGTCTACAACCGTTTTGTGAACCTCGTCTCGCAGGTCCCCACGGTGCTGCGCCTTCTGCCACTCGAAGTAGTCGAGGCGGACGACGACGCACCCATCCCGACCGGTGTCGACATTTTGCCCCTGTACGAGTTCGAACCGGACGGGCTGAACGTGCTCAACGCACTTCTGCCGGTCTATGTCGAAAACCGCGTGTTCGCGGCGATGCTGTCCTCGGCATCGGCAGAGCACGCGGCGCGTCAAAAGGCGATGAAGAGCGCGACGGACAACGCCGACAAGCTCATCCAGAACTACACCCGACTCGCCAACAACGCGCGTCAATCCGAAATCACCCAGCAAATTTCCGAAATCGTGGGCGGCGCAGACGCCCTCGTTTCGAAAAAGTAACCACAGAACAGAAGGACGAGAAAATGGCAGCCAAGACTCAAGCAGCGGTCGGACGTATCGCGCGAGTGACCGGACCCGTTGTTGACATCGAGTTCCCCCACGACTCCATTCCCCCGATCTACAACGCCCTCAAGACGACGTACACGTTGGACGGTGTCGAGATTGTGTTGACGCTCGAGGTGGCTCAGCACCTCGGCGACGACCTGGTGCGTGCGATTGCGCTCAAGCCGACCGACGGACTCGTCCGCGGCCAAGAGGTGACCGACACGGGCGAGGCCATCTCGGTGCCCGTCGGCGACGTGACCAAGGGCAAGGTGTTCAACGTTCTCGGTGAAGTTCTTAACGGCGACGGCAAGAAGATCGAGATCAAGGAGCGCTGGCCGATTCACCGCAAGCCCCCGGCATTCGACCAACTCGAGTCAAAAACGCAGCTCTTCGAAACCGGCATCAAGGTCATCGACCTGCTGACCCCCTATGTCCAGGGTGGAAAAATCGGCCTCTTCGGTGGTGCCGGTGTCGGCAAGACCGTTCTGATCCAGGAAATGATCCAGCGCGTTGCGCAGGACCACGGTGGCGTGTCCGTGTTCGCCGGTGTCGGCGAGCGCACCCGTGAAGGAAACGACCTCATCCACGAAATGGAAGAAGCGGGCGTATTCGACAAGACCGCACTCGTTTTCGGCCAGATGGACGAGCCGCCGGGAACGCGTCTTCGCGTCGCCCTGTCGGCTCTGACGATGGCGGAGTATTTCCGTGACGTGCAAAAGCAGGACGTGTTGCTCTTCATCGACAACATCTTCCGTTTCACGCAGGCGGGTTCCGAGGTGTCGACCCTTCTCGGTCGTATGCCGTCCGCCGTGGGTTACCAGCCCAACCTCGCGGACGAAATGGGTATCCTCCAGGAGCGCATCACCTCGACGCGTGGACACTCGATCACGTCGCTGCAGGCCATCTACGTACCCGCGGACGACTACACCGACCCCGCACCCGCGACGACCTTCGCGCACCTCGATGCGACCACGGAACTCTCGCGTGAAATCGCGTCGAAGGGTCTGTACCCCGCCGTGGACCCGCTCACCTCGACGAGCCGCATCCTCGACCCGCGCTACATCGGTGCCGACCACTATCGCGTGGCCACGACAGTGAAGCAGATTCTGCAGAAGAACAAGGAACTCCAGGAAATCATCGCGATTCTCGGTGTCGACGAACTCTCGGAAGAAGACAAAATCACCGTCTCGCGCGCTCGTCGCATTCAGCAGTTCCTGTCGCAGAACACCTACATGGCCAAGAAGTTCACCGGTGTCGAGGGTTCGACGGTTCCGCTCAAGGAAACCATCGAGTCGTTCGATGCGATCGCCAAGGGTGAGTTCGACCACGTCGCCGAACAGGCCTTCTTCAACGTCGGAGCTATCTCGGATGTCGAAGAGAAGTGGGCACAGATCCAAAAGGAGAACGGCTAGACATGGGTTCCCTCCGAGTCCAGGTTGTCGCAGCCGACCGCGAGGTCTGGGCGGGCGAGGCGAGCATGCTCGTCGCGCGAACCGTCGAAGGCGAATTGGGCATTCTTCCCGGGCACGAACCCTTCCTCGGCGTCCTCGCCGAAGGTGACGTTCGCATTCACACCGAGAGTGGCGTGATACTGGCGAAAGCCGATCGCGGATTCCTCTCGGTCGAAAACGACACGGTGATGGTTGTCGCCAGCCAGGCGGAACTGGTCGCCTAAGTGCGGATTCTGCTTCCCCCGTCGGAGACGAAACGGAAGGGTGGGGCGCCCCATTCGGGAATGTTCGCACTGTCGTTTACCGCGCAGGACCCGAGCCGCCTCGACATTCTTGTTCCGCTCGAAGCGTTGTGTCGGGACGACCCCGACGAGGCCGCTCGGATTCTGAAGTTAGGACCGAAGTCCCTCGACGAATTGTCGAACAATCGGTTTACCGACGCGCCGGTCATGCCGGCAATCGATCGTTACACCGGCGTTCTCTATTCCGCGACGGGTGTCGCTGGGTGGTCACCCGACCAGCGCGATTGGGCGGCCGCGCACGTCTATATCCACTCGGCGCTATTCGGAATCATTTCGTCGGCCGATTCTATTCCGGCCTATCGACTGTCCTATGACACACGGTTGTCGGGACGTCCCCTCAAAGATTTCTGGTTGGATTCTCTCGGCCACGCAATCACCGAGATGACAGCGGGGGATTGGTTGCTCGATGCGCGATCGTCCGGATATCGCGACCTGGCGCCGGTCCCGACGGGCGTGACCTCGCTGTACCTCGACGTCGTGTCGAAGGCGGGCGGCAAGGCACTGAATCACTTCAACAAGGCCCACAAAGGCGAGCTCGTTGCGGCGCTGGTCCAGGACATGCCGGACCTCCCGACACCGCAAGCGCTGGTCGACTGGGGTGAGAGGAGTGGCCTTGACATGTGCTGGACGGCGTCCACGGTCACGCTAAAAATTTGAAGAATTTTCGAATGGTGTGGGTTGACGTGACCCACCCATCCCGGTACCGCACGTGTCCGTGACGGTAGGATTCGAATTGTGACGAGTGATGATGCGTCCCGCAATGTGACACCGAATCGTGTCGGGATTGTCGATGTCGCGCGTCACGCGGGAGTATCGATAGCTCTGGTCTCGCTTGCCCTCAACGGTAAAGGTCGCGTGTCCGAGAAGACGCGGACCAGAATTCGTGAGCTGGCCGATCAACTTGGTTATAAGCCCAATAAAGCGGCAACAGCACTTCGTTTGGGGAGTTCCCGAACCATTGGATTCGTGTTTGCTGCGAGTGGAGATGATGATTGGAACGCGCAATGGGCCGTGATGACGGGCCAGATTCTGCTCGCCGCCGTTGTGGCGGCGAATCGCCGCGGGTACTCGGTGGTGGTATTGCCGCCCAACGCGTCCGCGGATTCCATTGCCGATCTCGACGGTCTGATCGTTTCGGACTCCCTACCCACCGACTACACGATTCAGGCAGCGTCGCGATTCGGTGTTCCCGTGCTCACCAATGACCGGCCAGGTGACTCGGCCGTTGCCGTCAACATCAACAACGGCTATGGGATGATGACACGTGCAGCCCTCGACCACCTGCACTGGCGAGGGTCACAACGTCCATCACTCTTGACGGAACCACTCGGTCTTTACTCGAACGAGCTTGCTGAACAGGAATATCTCGACTGGTGCGGACACCACGGGCGTGAGCCCATTGTCGCTCGTGGTCGCCACGATCGCACTGACCTCGTCGACCGGGTTGACGAACTGTTGGCTCGGGGGTGTGATTCGATTTATTCCTTTTTCGAGGAAGGTCCACAAATACTTGCCCATCTTCGAGAGCGAGGGATTCGCGTGCCCGAAGAAGTCGCGCTCGTGGCGGCCGCACCGTATTCAGATGACATCAATCGTGCCGCCGGTGTGTCGACGACGGTGTATCACCCCGAACGTCAGGTGAATGAACCGGTGGACGCGCTATTCGATGTGATTGAGGGGAAGGTTGCGCCTCCGGTGACGATTGAAACGGGTTGGGAACTCATATTCCACCAATCCAGCTGACTCTGGTTGCGTGGCCTGCCTGGCGCAACACCGTCGGCCCCGACCCGCAGAGCGGTTACCGGTGGGCGATTCCTTCGTGGTCGAGAAGCCAGACCTTGGTCGGGATACCATTGCCGCCTGAATATCCCGTGATTCGACCGTCGCTCGCCAAAACTCGGTGACACGGCACAATGATCGGGATGGGGTTCGCCCCGACAGCACCACCCACCGCGCGGCCGGCGGATCGGCGACCGGTGCTCGTCCCGACCTCGCCGTAGGACCGAACCTGACCGTAGGGGATGTTCGCGAGCGTTTTCCAGATTGACTGTTGAAACGCGGTACCCGTCAGTGCCACGGGGACATCAAACGTCCGACGGTTCCCCGCGAAGTATTGCTCGAGTTGGGCGGCGGCTTTTGCCAGAACCGGAGACGTCGTTTCCGGTTGAGATTCTCGAGGGAGACGACCGTCCGATTCGATGTCGAGGCCGACAATCGCGCCCGACCGTGCGATGATTTCCAAACGCCCAATCGGGCTGTGTACTCGGATGAGAGAGTCAAATTCGGTCATGCCACGAGGGTACATCGTGACGCAAAAAAATGGAGGACGGAGTGTTATAGATTGTTAATAATTTGCTGGCACTCGACCTTCGGGATAATTAGTTCTTATGGACATTCCAATTCGATATCTCGGCGGCTCCGGTTTGTTGGTGTCCGCCGTCGGGCTTGGTTGCAACAACTTCGGGCGACCGGACACACCCACGTTCACCGAGGCCGGCACGAGCGATGTGTTGGACGCGGCAATCGACTCGGGCATCAACT
>JAULYU010000048.1:0-2125 GCA_032117735.1 Microbacteriaceae bacterium | reverse complement strand
GAACAGCGATCGAAAGACGATTGTCGTTGACGCGGCCAACTTCCCCACCGACCGATACATCGTCCAGGGACTGGCCGACACCTTTGGATTGACCATCGTGACGCTCGACACCGACGGGTCGGGCGGCCCCGGTGCGGTCGCCATCGACGCAGTCGACGAAATGTTGACCGTCGCTACGCTGGAGCCGTTCCTCACGGATGATGTTGCGGTCATCACCCTCCAGGCCGTGAACTATCGCAGTGGCGCCCGGCCGGACATGAAAGCCATCAACGACCTCGCCCGCTCTCGCGGAATCTATGTCGTGTGGGATTGCGCTCACGCGATCGGCAGCATCGAACTGGACTTCGACGCGAACGGTGTCGACCTCGCGGTTGGGTGTACCTATAAATATGGAAACAGCGGTCCCGGCGCACCCGCGTGGCTGTTCGTCCGAAAGTCGCTCCAGCCCGTATTGAACCCGCCGATTCAGGGGTGGTTTGCGCAAAAGGACCAGTTTGCGATGGGTCCGGTCTTCGAACCGACCAATACAATCCGTCGATTCCAAATCGCCTCGCCGTCCATCATGGGGCTGCGGTCGGTGAAACTGGCGTTCGAACTGATTGACGAAGCGGGGATTTCCGCGATCGCGCGCAAAGCCGAACTCGGCACCGAATACATGATTCGCCTAGTCGACGAGTGGTTGGTACCGCTCGGATTCCGTCTCGGCACTCCGCGCGAGGCGCTCAAACGCGGCGGGCACATCACGATTCACCACCCCGATGCGAAACAGATTGCGCTCGCGATGCGCAAAGTGTCCAAGGTGATTCCCGATTTCCGGATGCCCGACGGCATTCGGATTGCCCTGTCACCACTGCCCACGTCGTTCGTCGAAATGTGGGACGGGCTCGCGCGCACCCGCGACCTCGTCGCCAGCGGCGAATACAAAGGCGTCACCGATGAAGGAAACCGCGTCACATGAGCACACAAGCCCTCACCTACACCCAGTACCTCAAGATTGACGAGTTGCTGTCGCTCAACCAACCGCAGTCCGAGGAACACGACGAACCGCTGTTCATCGCGATCCACCAGGTCTACGAACTGTGGTTCAAACAGATTTTGCACGAGTTCGCCGCCGCCCAGCGCTCCCTCGAAGCCGGTGACACCTTCGCCTCTCTTTCCACGCTGGGTCGCATCCGGACAATCCTGAAGACCTGCGTGAGCCAGCTCGACATCCTCGAAACGATGACGCCGCTGCAGTTCAATTCGTTCCGCGACCGATTGTCGTCGGGGTCAGGGTTTCAATCGGCGCAGTTCCGCGAACTCGAGGCGGTCCTCGGTCGTCGGGATTACGCCGGGGCGAAAGCCGCGTCCGGCTCCGGCATGGGAATGAGCGAACACCTCGTCGCCGGATCCCCTGCGCGACAGCGCGTCGAGAACGCAATGACCCGTCGTTCGGTGTGGGATTCGACCCTTCGATACCTCGCCGCCCGCCAGCACGCCGTTCCCGCCGAGGTACTCGACCGTGACGTCAGTGCGCCGTATGGTGGCGACGAACGAGTACAAGAGGTATTGCTCGCCGTTCACCGCGATGACCCCGAGGCGGGACTCGTCTGCGAATCGCTCGTCGACATCGACGAAGGCATGCAGGAATGGCGTTACCGTCACGTCAAAATGGTCGAACGCACAATCGGCAACAAGCCGGGTACGGGCGGTTCGAGCGGCGTCGGCTACCTGCAGTCGACGCTGTTCCACTCGGTATTCCCCGACCTGTGGGCTATTCGTACCAAGTTCTAGACCTCGGAAGTTATCAACCGCTCACGAAATCCCGGCCCCGCCCCTTCGTGATTTCGGGATGCTAAAGCAATGACCCGATTCCCTCGGCGTTCCGTTGTATACCTCGACGAGTCCATGGCGTCGAGTTACATATTGATTGCGTCCTCTGTCCGACCCGAAAAAGTGACATCTATCTCGCGGGTACCTCGCACAGCAGTTAGGCATGGCCAGCGCAGAGTTCATTTCAACTCAGAGTCGAACGCGCAACGCCAATCGTTCGTGCGACTTCTTCACGGAATCGAATTCGCATGCGTGCATTACGTGTGTGACGGTCCTGCACCCCGACAGTCCCGTGAACAGTGCATCTCGAGAT
>JAULYU010000047.1:0-1880 GCA_032117735.1 Microbacteriaceae bacterium | reverse complement strand
ACCCTCCCCAAAAGTCGGGGCGAGGAACGTCGCCGTCACCCTCGAATCGCTCGTCGGCAGCGTGGAATTGTTGTTCCAGCGCGGCGCGGGATTCGATCGGCTGCGACTGGTTACTCGCCCACGCCGCTACCTGCGAGCCCCGCGGGCGCGTGGCGAAATAGTCGTCGGACTCCACGCCGCTCACGCGTTCGGCTCGTCCCTCGACCAGCACCTGGCGGTACATCGAGTACCACCCGAACACCGCGGTCACCTCCGCGCTGCCGCCGATGGCCTCGCCCTTACGCGACAAATAATTAGTCGCGAACAACAGTCCGTGGTCGAGCCCCTTGAGCAACACGGTCCGGGCGGTCGGCTTCCCCGACGCGTCGATTGTGCCGAGCACAAAGGCGTTGGGCTCGTAAATCTCGGCCTTTTCCGCCTCGGACAGCCAGAGAGCGAGTTGCTCGAACGGGTCGGAAAGCATGTCGGCTTCGTGGAGCGCCGCCTGCCCGTAATCTTCGTGTCGCGAGAGTGAATCCATCACCCCATCATCGCACCATCCGGATTAGACGCGAAGTCGACGCGAGATTTCGGTGGCGACGTTTCGGGCGGATTGGGCGAGAGCCTCGTCGTCGGCTTGGCCCTCGACAAACGTCACCGCGATGGCGGCGAGCGGCCAGCCGACGCGGTCGACAACGGGCACCGCGATGGATGCGAATCCGGGGGTGATTTCGCCGTTCTCGAACGCAAATCCGCGCTCGCGGGCCGACCGCAGAAGCGACTGCAACTGGCGACGCGTCACCGAGACGTCCCCGCGCTCGGTCAGTGCCGCATCATCGGGGTACAGCGCTCGCACCTGATCCGTCGACATCAACGCGAGCATCGACCGACCGCTCGCGGTGAGGTGCGCGGGCAGCCTCACTCCGACGTTGGACACGAGTGAGGGTCGGCCCGGCGCCCGACCTTCGACGACATAGACCACATCGCGTCCGTGAAGTACCGCAAGATGCGCGTTTTCGCCGACCGAGTCGGCGAGCCGTGTCACCAGGTTGCGTCCGACCAGCGCCAGCGGTTCCTGGCGGACGTAACCCGTCCCCAGATCGTGGGCGCGAACCCCGAGCGCCCAGCGCCGATCCCCGTTGACGACATAGCCGTGCTCGAGAAGCGTGGTGAGCAGGTGGTAGGCGGTCGACCGCGGCAGGTCCAGTGCGGTGGCGATGGTCGCGGCGGGAACACTCCCGCGTTGACGCGCGAGAAAGCTGAGGATGCGGAGGGTCGCGTCCGCCGCGGGCACCTGAACTTTGTCTGACATACCAGACAGATTATCGGGTTGAGCCCTGACGACACCGCCCGTGCTGGTGTGTAATCGAAGCATGGTCGTCAGCACAGCAGTAGTCATGGGGTCGGGACCCCTCGCGGAGCACGAGTTAATCGGCATCGCCCGTCACGGTCAGATGATCGAGCTCGACGCATCGGCGGTTCAGGCGGTAGCCACGACACGCGCCGCGATCGAGGCCCTCGCGACGGATCCGGAACCGCACTACGGAATCTCGACCGGCTTCGGTGCGCTCGCCACCCAGTTCATCCCCGACGACCAGCGGGTGCAACTGCAGCGGTCCCTGATCCGTTCGCACGCGGCGGGAACCGGACCGGAAATCGAAACCGAAGTGATCCGCGGACTCATGGCCCAGCGCCTTTCGACGCTCATGACCGGTCGCACCGGGGTCCGCCCCATCGTCGTTGAAACGTACGCGGCGATGCTCAATGCCGGTATCACCCCAATCGTTTTCGAGTACGGGTCACTCGGCTGCTCGGGGGACCTCGCACCCCTCTCCCACTGTGCCCTCGCGCTCATGGGCGAAGGACGCGTGCGCGACGCGTCGGGAACCGCGATGGACTCC
>JAULYU010000046.1:1762-2349 GCA_032117735.1 Microbacteriaceae bacterium | reverse complement strand
ACCGAACACCCAGGCAAACACCAACGATACCGGCGGTGGTGCCGGCGGGATCGTATTATGCGGCGCAGCCGTCCAGTCCGATTATTCGCGAACTCAATCTGGCGACCGGAGGCAGCCGCATTCTGACGTGGGGGGCGCGGTGGAATGTGGGCGGTCTGGCCTGCGATCCGGATAACCGCGTGGTTTATTATTCGGAGACGCCCGGGGGCTCGACCGAAACGCGTTTCCCTGGTTGGTCGTTGACCCAATCCCACGATAGGTAACCGCCCGATTGACCCTGCGAGAGAGGCACGAGAACAGTTTCGATGACCTGATCCCGTCCTGCTGCCAGACCGTTCCAGCCGGGGTACACATCGTCGAGGTGAACCAGCGTTGCCCCGGTCGCCGCCGACATGATGTTCGCTAATCGAGTTTTGCCCGCTCCGCTCTTACCGTCAATCAAGATGATGTGGGGTTTAGCGGATGGCACTGTTCCACACTCCGAGGTAGGCAACTGTCACCATGGCCGAAATCCCAATGACAACCGAGCCGATCACCAATACCCAGTCCCGAAACTCGAGTCGCCGATAGACGCTCCACGTCCGATT
>JAULYU010000046.1:0-1752 GCA_032117735.1 Microbacteriaceae bacterium | reverse complement strand
CGAATCGCGCGCCGAATGGCGACGACCAGAGTTGTCAGGGCGACGGCAAAAAACGATGCCGACCGGCCGTTGGCGCGACGGGCTTGCCTCGTCTCGTCGAGATCCGAGGCAATCACCGGGACCAAACGCAGGGCGATCAGCGTCGCCAACGCAACCCGATCGGGCACGACGCGTCGAACCGCGCAGGTCGCCAAGAACTCGTGCGCGGAAATTGAACCACTCACCAGCATCGCGGGCAACGCGATGACCACGATTCGTAACATCGCGGCCGCGGCGATTTCAATCGACCGGTCACTGATTGTCGCGTAACCCCAGTCGAGATACACCACACCGCCGGGGATTCCGTAGAGCAACGATGCGACGCCCGCGGTGACGACCGTGACGGCGAGAACCGTGAGTGCGGTGGGGCTCGGTCGTGTAAGAACACCCGATGTGGACGCCGCGAGCAACAGGATGAGCGGGACACCCATCAAAATTGGAGTCCACGGATCGACACTCCACACGAGCACGAGAGCAGGTACCGCACTGGCCACGATGAGAGCGACCGAGTGTGGTCGCCGCGCGCTCACGCGCCGTCCCCCAGGTGAATCACTCGGTGCGCGAGGGAGCGCACGAGAAGCTGATCGTGGGACGCCAAGATGATGGCGCCGCCCGCATCGAGAAAGTCCCGCAGGCGATCCAACAGGTCGTGCCACGAATGAGCGTCCTGGCCGAACGACGGTTCGTCCAAAATCAGAATGCGCGGATTTCGCGCCAGCGCGGTGGCGATCGCGAGTCGACGTCGCTCTCCGCCACTGAGGCTCTGTGGGTGACGGCGATCCATTCCCCGAAGCCCGACCGCGGCTCTTTCGTGAGCGGGCGCTTCGTCGGCGACGGTGCGATTACCGAACCCGTACGAGGGGTTTTGAATGACCGACGACACCACCGCAACCAAATCGCGGGCGGAAAGGTCGTGCGGCTGGGTGTCCAGGTCGGGATAGTCGACAGCTCCGCTCTGCGGTGCGATGAGCCCGCCCAACACCCGAAGTGCGGTCGTCTTTCCCGAACCGTTGGGTCCCGTGACGGCGACCGCCTCACCTTCTCGCAGGTTGAGCGCGGGGATACGAAAAGATCGGGCGCCTTCGGCTCGGCGGACCACTAGCCGGCGGGTGGACAAAACGGTCTTTGCACCGCGCTGGCGAGATTTCGGCTTGGTGGCGCGGGAGTGTCCGGGAACCCACACCCCGAGCGCGACCAGGGCACTGCGCTGCTCGGCCAAGACCTCGTCGAGAGGTCCGTCCAGCGCGATTCGACCATCCGCGACAACGATGATTCGGTCGACGAGTTTTCGCCACAGTTTGATTCGGTGTTCAACGATGACGAGAGCCGAATCGGAATCCTCGATGACACGATGGACGGCGTCGCGCACGGTTTCCATAGAAATTCCGTCGAGGCTTGCGGTGGGTTCGTCCAACACGAGCAGGTCGGGGCGGGCCGCCATTGCGGTCGCGAGGGAAACGCGTTGTTTTTCCCCGCCCGATAGCGTCCCCGTGTGCGCATCAATCGGGTTCGTGACACCCGCCGCATCCAACGCCTCGCGAATTCGAACGTCGGCGTCGGCGGGGTCCGACACCGCGGTCTCGGCAACAAACGCGACCTCTTCCCGAATCGTGGGGAACAGGATTTGCTCGTCCGGTTCCTGCCCGACGTAGGCAACCGACTGGGCCCGGTTCGTCCGTTTTCCGAATGCGGACACCGTCGATTCGTCGAGCA
>JAULYU010000045.1:0-2632 GCA_032117735.1 Microbacteriaceae bacterium | reverse complement strand
GAAATTGACTGGGCCAACGGTGTGGACGGTGGGACCGTGGTTTCGATTGATATCCCGTTGCGGTACATCACGGCCGCGACCGGGGTTAAATGACGAATCGCCCCCGAAGAGGCGATTCGCGTAATGAGTTTTAGGACGCGCGACGTGCGCGCGCGGCGCGACGTTTGAGTGCGCGACGTTCGTCCTCGCTCAGTCCACCCCAGACGCCGGAATCCTGGTTGGTGTCCATCGCGTACTGAAGGCAGTTTTCAATGACCGGGCACTGTGCACAAACCTGTTTTGCTTTCTCGATTTGGTCAAGAGCGGGGCCGGTGTTGCCGACGGGGAAAAACAGTTCCGGGTCGACCGTGAGGCAAGCGGAATTTTCGCGCCAGTCCATGGGGGTCTCCTTTATCAGTGTCGGCACGCACTTGAGCCGGCGAACGCCGTAACTTAACGGCGAATTGGTGGGAATGGAAGTGTTTCAAATCGCACGCATCATCGGGCGCGAACATCAACCTCTCATAGGTTCTCACGAAAAGGGCTTCTGGTCAAGGGTTTTTTGAGAGAATTACGGTGTGAAGAAATCCCGCTGGACATTTCCCATCCTGGCGACCGCCGCGATTCTGGGCTTTCAAACCCTGGGGCTCTGGGGCGTCGGTGTGTTTTTCGTCATCGAGACGTTCACCAAACCCTCCAATTCATTGGCCGGAGCGATATTTCTTGACATCATGATTGTCGCGTCCGCGGCAGCAATGTCCGCGGCAATCGTGTGGTTTTTGCGCGGGGTCTCGTCTACGCGCAGTGCAATCATCGTCTGGCAAATGACAGTCATTGGGATCGGAATCGCGTCGGCACAGGGCACCGAACCGCAGTGGGGACTGGCTCTGACGTTGATTGTGCCGGCCACGATCGTCACAATTTTCATGCTTTTCAACCGCGAAGTTTCGCGTCATCTGGACCCTGACGCATAACTCCTGTTTCCCCCAATGAATTGTGGACACCCACCGCCGGGCAACGCCAGAATGGTGTGATGGGCACCGTCGACCAATCGCAAACTCCCTACGCTGACGCCCTCGCGCGCTATGCCGACCGCGACACGCTCCGATTGAATGTTCCGGGGCACAACGCTCGCCGCGACGCGGCGACGACCCTGTCGGAATATTTCGGGCATCGCGTCCTCGAGCTCGACGTGCCGCCGGTGCTACCAGGGATTGATCTCGGTCCTGACAGTCCGCTCGCCCAGGCGCGTCAGCTCGCCGCGTACGCGTGGGGCGCGGAGAAGACCTGGTTTCTCACAAACGGGGCGTCCCAGGCGAATCGCATCGCGGCTCTCGCCCTCGCTCAGTTGGGTGATGCGACTCAACCGGTGCTCGCGCAGCGCAGCGCCCACTCAAGCTTCATCGACGGCATCATCTTGTCGGGACTGTTACCCGAGTGGATTATTCCGACGGTCGACCAGCATCACGGCATCAACCACGGCGTGAGCCCCACCGCTTTCGCCGCCGCCCTCGAAGCCAACCCGACCTCTCGTGGCGCCTACATCATCAGTCCGTCGTATTTCGGGGCGGTGGCGGACATCCCGGCGATTGCCGAAATCGCGCACCGGCACGGAATCCCGTTGGTGGTGGACGGGGCGTGGGGAACCCACTTCGGCTTTCACCCGGACGTTCCCGGGAACCCAATCGATCAGGGTGCCGATGTTCTCGTGTCATCGACCCACAAGCTCGGCGGAAGTCTCACTCAGTCCGCCATGCTGCACGTCGCGCCCGGTCCCTTCGCCGAGCAACTCGTCGGAATCGTCGATCGCACGTTCGAACTCACCCAGTCGACGTCGAACAGTGCCTTGTTGCTCGCCTCACTCGATATTGCTCGAGCGAGCCTCGCGACGGGGGAGGCCCTCATCGCTCGGGCAATCCAATCAGCGGACGAACTGCGCGAGCGTGTCCGAGCGCACAGTCGGCTCGCGGTCCTCAGCGACGACTTTGGGCAGTTTTCGGACATCGCGGGGCACGACCCGCTGCACGTTTCGATAGACGTCAGTGGTTTGGGCCGTTCGGGTCACGAAGTCCTCAACGCGCTCATGACCGACTTCCACATCGAGACGGAAATCGCCACCGACAACTGCGTCGTGGCAATTGTCGGACCCGGGCACTCCGTCGACGTGGATCGTCTGATGCGCGCGTTAGATTCGCTCGCACTGGACACACCGTCCGCCGGCTCGAAGCATCGGCTGGACCTTCCCGCGGCAGGCACCGCGGCGATGATTCCTCGAGACGCCTACTTTTCGAAGTCCGAGGTGGTCGACGCGCACAGTGCGGTCGGTCGCATATCCGCGGATTCTCTCGCTGCGTACCCGCCGGGAATTCCGAACGTTTTACCGGGCGAAGTCATCACCGCCGAGATCGTCGCGTTCCTGCAACACACGGCGGGCCAGCCGGGAGGGTACGTTCGGGGAGCAATCACGAGCGGCGCGGGTCGGTACCGGGTCGTTGCCTAGGTAAGGTTCGCCTTTCTATCAATCCTGGACAAAGGTTGCTTGGATATCCCTATGAACGCGTCACATTTTGAACCTCACCGCGGAACGCACGTCGCGAAGCTGAATTGGCTGCGGGCGGGCGTGCTGGGCGCCAACGATGGAATCGTGTCAATC
>JAULYU010000044.1:0-4475 GCA_032117735.1 Microbacteriaceae bacterium | reverse complement strand
GATGATCGCGAGCACGACGAGGAAGAACGGGAGCCCATCGCGACGGTCTTCTTTCTCGACCTTGTCCGCGAGGAACAGGCGGAAGGTCGCGCCGACCGCATGAGCGAGACCCATCCAGATGACGACGAAAAAGTTGGGTCCCGGCGGGCGGACCGGGCGTGCCGGCGTGCGCGGAAGCGGCCGCGTCGCAGCGGCTTTTCGGGGGGTACCCGATTTTGGGCGCGACGGTCCTGCCATGGTGTTGAGGTTACCCGCGAGTACCCCGAAATCGCGGGTGCGACACCCTTAACCCGCGAATTGGCGGGGGCTAGGCACGCGTGTTACGTCGGCGTGCAAAAATCGTTGCGCCAAGACCCGCCGCGATAAGGCCAATCGATGCGAGCGTGACAGCCGTAACGGGGACTCCGTTACCTGTATTCGCGAGTGAACCACTCGAGCCATTCGAGCCCCCGCTCGAGTCCGCAGCGTTGTTGGCGTCCGATGCGGTATAGCGGAACACGACTATCCCGTCGGCACCCGTTGGCTCCACGGACACCGTGCTGTCTCCTGAAAACACAAAAACGCTGCCTCCGCGTCCAGGGGTCTGCGCGGGGGTCGTATCTGTGAACACGCCGCCGCCGCGACCGAGTTCGGTTGTAAAACCATCGAAGATGGTCGGTGCGTCGCTGTCGTTTTCGGGCACGATTCCAGGACCGCCGCCCGTGCACGAACCGCCGTTGTTCACCACGCCGACTCCCGCGGCCCCTTCGCCTTCTCCCCAAAGTCCAGAAATTCCAGCGGAACAGAAGCCCAACGTAAACGCCGCCATAGAACCACCACTGCCGACGTAATTGGACCCACCGTTCACCGACAACGTTGTGTTGTCGCCATCGGTTGGGGTCTGCCCTTCCTCGACAGCGGTGCTGCCGCCCTCGCCAACGTTTCCGGTGATTGTATCGTTTGCCACGGCACTCGTGAGGTCGACGTAGTCGACTCCCCCGCCATCTCCGGCGTAGCCGACCGTCGAACCCCCCCATGCGCCGCCGCCGCCGCCCACGACGATTGCGTGAAGGCCGGCGATTCCCGCGGGAAGAGTCCAACTGTATGAACCTGGGCTGTTGAAGGTTAACTCACAGACGCTGGAGATGTTTTCGAGGTTTCCACCATCGGGTTCGAGTCCACAACCGTCGACATTGGCCGCATTGGCGGCTGTCACCGACCCGAACATGCTGGTCGAGACAAGGGTGGTGAATCCGGCAAAGGTCAGAGTGCGAGCAGTCTTCACTAGGGTTTCCTTTCGGTTTGGGCTGATTCAACTCGTTTCGCGAGAGAAAGTCTAGCGACTTTGCCGAGAGCGTTGCGGGGAATCTGGTCGATTCGAAAAACGCGTCGCGGTGCGTTGTCACCAAGTGTGTCTCGAAGGAACGCGATGAACCGGTCGACGTTAATGTCTTCCTTGGCGACAAATGCGAGAGCAAGATCGCCCGACCCGTCGTCCGGGTTTGTGAAAGCGAAACAGGCGAAATCGGAAATTCCACGGTAGTCGCCGATGTGGGATTCGACCCACGACGGGTTGATTTTGAGCCCTGACGCGTTGATCAGTTCATCTGTTCGCCCCGAGATAACGAGCGTTCCGTCCGATTTGAGGTGTCCGGTGTCCCCGGGATAAAACCACCCGTCGCGAAACGAACTCGACGAGGTTCCGTCCGGCCAGTACCTTGTCGCCTGATAATCCGACTGCAGCCGAACGGTTCCCGTGACGCCGTCGGGTTGGGGGGCATCTAATTCGTCAACGATTTCCACTCGGGCAGTCGACACAACCTGTCCGACGCGTTGAATCTCGGTTGGGTCAAAGATGGCACGCGTGATGGTTCCGGCCTCGGTCGACCCGTAAAGATAGACGAGCTCGGCGTCGAACACGTCGGCAAAAGTGGCTGCGAGTTGCGCGCTGAGGAGGCTTCCCGCAACTTCGACCGTCTTGACACTCGACACATCGGCGCCGGTTACAGTCGCGCGCGCAACAAGATCCTTGAGTTTCGCCGGAGATGTCTTGATTGACGCGACATGGTTGCGTTCGATGTGAGCGATGTCGTCGGCCGCCGACCCCGGCAACAAATATGTTTCCCCGGAAAACAGGCTCCAGAAGTACGTCTGCATCCCGGACACCGTGTCGAGCCCCAGTTCCGAGAGGAACGGGAGGTGGGGCATCCAGTTCTCGCGGGCGGCAGACGTCCGTCGCCGCAGATCCCGAAGCGTGAAAGGCACACCCTTCGGAGTTCCCGTTGTCCCGCTGGAAAACACGAGGTGAACTAAGTCGTCTTCCGAAGAAAAGTCGTGGGGCTGGATCTGGGTCGACACGCGAGCGGTGCTCTCCAGCCACTCGGGAGTCACATGGATGACGGTGTGTCGAGCAATCACCGCGGGGTTGTCCGACGCCACGAAGTCGATTGACTCAGCGTGCGCGTCCAGGATTCCCGAACGCGCGACGAACGAAACCGCACCCTCGTGCATCAGGGCGGCGAGGAACACGGTCGACAAAAACGGGTCGAGCGACAACCCAACGACCGAACCCGGCCGCACCCCGTCCAGCCGCAGTTTGGCGGCGATGCGCACAACAGTGTCCGCAAAGACGGCAGAGGACATCTCTCGAGACGCACCTCGGACCGCGAAGGTGTCACCGTCGTGCGACGCCCTCACAAGAACGTCGCGAATCGGATTCATACGCGTTCGAGCCCACTGCGAAGGAACCGAAGAATGAGCGACGCGGCGAGTGCCGTGATGAACACGTACGCCATCGTGAGGGCCTGCAGGAACGGCCCGAACAGCGTGCTCGCTGCGAGTGCCGCGATGAGAATCGAGAATTCGCCGCGCGGGACGAGGAAAGCACCGGCGCGCATCCACGCGCGCGGGTCCGACATCCCCTGCGCAATGAACCAGCCGACGAACATCTTGCCCGCGATTCCGAGGACGGCGAGCAGGAACGCGAGCGGCAGGACAGCGGGGATGTCCGCGGGGTCAACACCGAGCCCGAAGAACACGAAAAAGATCGCGGCGAAGAGATCACGCAGTGGCGAGAGTCGAAGACGTACCGCTTCGGCGACCTCACCGGTGAGGATGAGCCCGACGAGGAAGGCGGCGACGGCGGACGAGAATCCGACCATTTCCGAGAACCCCGCGGCCATGAGCGCGGCGCCGAACACCGTGAGCAGGAGCGCACCCTGCGAGTTGGTGTTGAGGATTCGACTGAACGCGTTTTTCCCCTGGAACGAGATGACGAGGGCGATTGCCGTGACGACGAGAGCGACCGCGACCGAGATGACTCCGGCCAGAACACCGAGCCCCGCCACGAGCGTCGCCAGCAGTGGCAGGTACGGCGCCAGTGCGAGGTCTTCGACCACCAGAACCGTCGTCACCCGACGGGAAATCTCGGAACGGTTCCAACCGAACTCTTTCATCATCTGCACCGCGATTCCGGAGGAACTCACGTACGTGATCCCACCGAGTACGAGCGCACCGATGGGACCCCAGCCGAGCAACAACCCGACGATCGCACCGGGGATGCCGTTCACGGCGACGTCGATGATCCCGGTGGCTTTGCGTTCGAGAAAACCTTCGACGAGGTTCGGGCCGGAGTGTTCGAGACCCAGCATGAGCAACAGCAGGATGGCGCCCAGTTGTGCACCGATGGCGAGGAAGTCTTCGCTGAAGTTGAGCGGCGCGATTCCGCCGTTACCCAGCGCAAGGCCGATCGCCAGATAAATCGGAACGACGGAAATCTTGAGTCGCACCGCGAGATAGGCGAAGATGCCGAGCGCGAGCAGCATCCCGCCGATTTCGGCGAGGGCGATGCTCGTTGCCGTGTCGACACCGGCCGCGACAACCATCGCTAGGCCTCGATCACAATCGGCACGATCATGGGGCGGCGGCGGTGTTGGGTGTTCACCCACCGTCCGACGACTCGGCGGACGACCTGCTGGAACTGGGCCGCGTCGCGAATCCCCGACTGCGATGCTTCGGCGAGTGCCGCGACAATCTGCGGCTTGACGTCATCGAAAACGGCATCATCTTCGGCGAATCCGCGGGCGTGAATCTCGGGCCCGACGATCACACCGCCGGTGTTGGGGTCGATGGCGACGAAGATGGAGATAAACCCCTCCTCGGCGAGGATTCGGCGGTCTTTGAGGTCGGCATCGGTAATCTCGCCGACGCTCGAGCCGTCGACGTAGACGAATCCGATGTCGTGCTGTCCGGCGACATTCATCTTCCCGTCCTTCAGGTCGACGACCGTGCCGTTCTCGGGGATGAGCGTGTTCTGGACTGGAACGCCCGTCTCGATGGCGAGCGCCACGTTGGCGTGCAGGTGTCGGACCTCGCCGTGTATCGGAAAGACGTTCTTCGGTTTGACGATGTTGTAGCAGTACAGCAGTTCGCCGGCGGCGGCGTGCCCGGACACGTGCACTTTGGCGGTTCCCTTGTGAACGACGTGAGCACCCAGC
>JAULYU010000043.1:204-6024 GCA_032117735.1 Microbacteriaceae bacterium | reverse complement strand
GGGATTCAGGCCGACGAGGGGCTCTTGCGAGATTTCCACAACGCGGGGATTATCCCCGGCTCTGTCGTGACCGTGACGTCGGCGGCATCAACATTCACCGTCGTGGGACCGTCGGGGTCGGTTGCACTCGATTCGCACCTCGCGGCGCAGTTTTTTACATCACCCTGACGGAGTTTTCCGTCGGTCGATCTCGTTCGATAGGA
This sequence comes from Microbacteriaceae bacterium, assembly GCA_032117735.1. Lineage (GTDB taxonomy): Bacteria > Actinomycetota > Actinomycetes > Actinomycetales > Microbacteriaceae > MWH-TA3. The sequence continues at coordinate 5,821 of JAULYU010000043.1, read as the reverse complement.
TGAGGGAGGAACGCTGGGAAGCCTGGTCAGCACTCATTCGACCGTAGGGATTTCCATGCTCACCATCGCCGCTTCTCTCATCTTCCTTGTTGCTTACGCGTTCATTGCCTCGGAGAAATTCAACCGCGTCGCGGTCGTTTCGGCGGGCGCCGCGGCGATGATTTTGATTGGCGCGACCGACTCATCAAGTGCGTTTTACAGCCACGAAACGGGGATTGACTGGGACGTCATCTTTCTCTTGCTCGGCATGATGATTATCGTCAGCGTCATCCACAAGACCGGCCTTTTCGAGTTCCTCGCGGTGAAAGCAATTCACTGGGCGAAGGGCAATCCGCGGACGACTTTCGTCTACATCCTCATCTTGGTGGCCGTTTCCAGCGCAATCCTGGACAACGTCACGACTATCCTGCTTGCGGTTCCCATGACGTTTCTTCTCGCCGACAAGCTTCGTGTCAACCCGATTCCGTTCATTCTCAGCGAGGTGTTTGTCAGTAACATTGGTGGGGCCGCGACTCTGATCGGAGACCCGCCGAACATCATCATTGCGTCGAAGGCGGGGCTCGATTTCAACGAGTTCCTCATTCACATGGCCCCACTTGCCGCCGTGGTTCTGGTCGTCATCATTCCGATGCTGCTGTTCTTTTTCCGAACCCAACTCACCAACACGACCGAGGATCGGAACGAGGTTTTGAGACTGGTTCCCGCCTCGTTCATCACCGACCGGAACCTCTTGGTGAAGAGCATCGCGGTGCTCACCATCGTCATTGTCGGGTTCGTTCTCCACACCGTGCTGCACCTCGAGCCGTCGCTTGTCGCCATTATGGGCGCAGGACTCTTGGTTCTCATCAGCGGATTGAAGCCGGCCGAGTTCGCAATGGACGTCGAGTGGGGCACACTCGTCTTTTTCGCCGGGCTGTTCATCATGGTTGGCTCGCTCGTCAATGTCGGTGCACTGGATCTCTTGGCCGAAACACTGGCGGATTTCGTCGGTGACGACTCGCGATTAGCCGCGGGAGCACTCGTACTGGCATCGGCTGTGGTCTCGGGAATTGTGGACAACATTCCGTATGTCGCAAGCATGATTCCGGTGGTACAACACCTGGTCGAGGTGCTTCCTCCGTCGGGCAACGACGGATTGTGGTGGGCGCTCGCGTTCGGAGCCGACTTCGGTGGAAACCTGACGATTATCGGCGCCAGCGCAAACGTGGTGGCCATTGGACTGGCGCACGCCCGCGGAATCCGCATCTCGTTCTGGTATTTTTTCCGCTACGGACTTCCCGTCACGGTGGTGTCGGTCGGAATGGCGCTCCCTTACGTGCTGTTCCGTTACTTCTAGCGTCCCCACAACAAAGCAGTCGGCGCCGCGGTGATCCGCGACGCCGACTGGTCTGTGGGTGGGCTAGAGGTTGCCGATAACGATTAGCGTGTCCCCCGCTTCCGGGGAGAATTCGACGTTCTTGGCGGGGTTGAGGAGGACCCCCTGCGCCGCACTCGTTCGTGACTCCGCGGTGATGCGGTAGCCGATGACAGATTCCCCCTTGGCCGCTCCGGCCGCGACCAATTGCGAGAACGCCACACGCTTCTTGAACGGTGCGTAGTTCTCGATCGCCCGCATGTTGATGGAGGCGCCATCCGCGTCGAACAGGTCGGTGAAGACCGGCGACAGGGCGGGGTTTTCCGCGACCTGCGCGACGAGCAGTGCGGCCAGGTTGTCGCTGATGACGAGGTCATCGACCGCGGCCACGCGGGCGAGTTCGGCCTTACGCGAGTCGAGGATTTCTGCGATCATGCGTGTGGGGTGAACCTTGTTGTTCGAATCCTCGAACAACGCGTTCATCTGCAGCATCGTGAGCATCGTCTGCGAATCCGCTTCGGATTCGCTGATGGCGTTCCGATAACCGAGGATTATCACCTCGTTATAGCGTTTAGCACTGGCGGCCTTCACGAGTTCAGCCATGTCACCCGTCGTCGCCGAGTAGCTTACGGCGACGCCCCCGAATTTGAGGACAGCGAGTTCCGCGGGGTCCACGTATTTGGGAGTGGCGACAATGTGTACGGACGACCCCTTGGGGAGGAACTGGGCGAGTTCCGTGAGGACAGATCGGCCCATCGACGACCATCCGATTACGAGGATGTGCTCGGCTGTCTTGGGCTTAGCCGCCCGCTTGGCGACAACCGGCGCCTTGGATTTGTCAACCCCCGTGTAGGTGACCCGGTCATCGTCCTTGGCGATGGCGATGACCTTTGTACCCTTCCCGATTTTCGTCGAAGGTTTGGGGTTGAGGTGCGAGACGCCCTTCGCGTCGAGAAGACCGATGACGGACGCTTCGTTGAATGCGAGAAGAGCGTCACCGTAGGTTTTGCCCTCCAGCGCGGGAATAGCGGAGAAGTAGATTTCATCGCCGTCAAAGTCGAGCAGGTCGAGAATGACGGTGGAAAGACCGGGCTGGCGCGAGGCCTGGGCCGTAACCCGCGCGATGATATCGTGCGATCGAACCGTTTGTACCTGTCCGTCGGTCGCCACAGTGAGCGCTTGCGCAGTCTCGGCGTCGTCGACTTCCGCGACAATCGATATTTTCGGATTGTTGATGGCGGCCTTGATCGCAAGAACCGTCGAAACGACAGTCGCGTCTCCCGAATCGTCAGCGTCGAGGATGATGACCGACTTCGCCGCTCCGACGTTAGCGCGAGCGAGGTCGCTGGGGTTCGTCGGGTCGCCCTTGCGGGTCACAATCTTGAGCTTGCCCAGATTCCCGGTGCGCGAGCGGATTTCGTCCTCCATTTCGACGCGGTCATTGTTGGCGAAAATCACGACGGAAGCTCCGCGGATGTTCGAGTTCGCAATCGCCAATTCGCTGATGATGGGGAAAATGCGGTTTGACCAACCGAGAATCAGGGTGTGGTTCTTGTTGATGACCGCGCTCTTGCCGGCTCTAAGGTTCTCGACGACACCGCTAATCGCGGTCGCGGCAAAACCGATGACGATGGCGTTGACACCGGTCCCCGCAATCCACGCCAACAGGCTCGTGAGTCGATCCGCCCATGTCGCAGTGGGGACGTCTCCGAGAATCCCGAACATCCGTGCGAGCAAGTTGTTCATGAAATCGGCGGGATCCGACGCGTTCGCCAGTGGTGTGCCATAGACCCACAGGCTGAACGCGGTGGTAATCGCCGACAAAATGGTGAGAAGTATGAAGGCGTACAAGACGAAGTAACCCGCTTTTGACAGGGAGTTGTCGAAGTAATACCTCAGTCGGGTGCCAACATTCACCGAGGTTGCGGTGGGTGATTCGTTTTCGCCTTGAGCTCCTCGGCCATAGGACGTGCGCGTGTTTTCAGTCATGGAGAAATCATAGGGAACAACGGCACTTAGGCAAACAGAATTACGATTTTCGCGTGGCGGACGATATCGAGACGGTGAGCGTCGGCCAATGCGAATGGAGCAACGGGAGTGTCGCATCGCGAAGGCTCGTTCGCTGGCCCCCGCTTTCGTCGAAGTTTTCCGGATGGAGCCACTGTTCGTGAGCCGCGCTAACCGCCGACCAATCCGAATCGGTGATGGCGAACCACGCGGTGTCGCGATTGTGTCCCTTGACGATCACGGCGTTCCGAAAAACTCCCTCGAAACTGAAGCCGAGTCGCTCGGCCGCGGCAATCGAGGGCGCGTTGAGCGCGTTGCACTTCCACTCGTATCGGCGGAAACCTAGGTCAAATGCGTGACGGGCCATCAGGTGCATCGCCTCGGTTGCCAGTGTGCTGCGTCGAAGTTGTGACGAGAACGTCAGCCAGCCCACCTCGATGGTGCGGTTGAGGGTATCGATGCGCAGGTAGGCGGCGACACCGATTGCGCGGTTGGTCGCGAGGTCGATAATCGCGTAGAACAAGGGGTCTGTGGACTGCTCGACACCCGCAACCCATGCGGTGAGGTCGCGCTCGGACTCGAACGGTCCGTGCGGCATGTATGTCCAGAGTGACGGGTGTGGGTCCGTGGTGAGGGCGACAAACAGATCGTGGGCGTGGTCGTCCGCGCTGAGCCGTTCAAGCCGAACTCGTTCGCCCGCCAGCGGAGAGCCGTCGGGCCGCTCGGCCGGTTCGAGCGAAAGGACTGGTATCCCCACGGGATTTCCGTTGGAATCGGGCGTGGAATCGAGGTGCATGTCTCCATCGTACGACTGGCGGTTCGATTCCCCCCACCCGAAGCACAGAGAACGGGCCCGGCCTTTCGACCGAGCCCGCCCACCTGTTCCGCGAAGGTCTAGGAGACGATGTCCTTGACGAGGTTCGCGTTTTCTTTCGTGTTGATGACCGCGGTGATGTATCCGATGACCGCCGCGATGAACGGGCTGAGAACGAGGATCCACCCGAGCGGGCTCAGAGCCCACGCGCTTTCCGGCAGCGACGGGTCGACTCCGTCGGCGGCGGTGCCGGCGAGGAGGTTGAAACGGCTCATGACGAGGTAGACGCCACCGGCGAGAAGAGCCGCCGATGCGAGCGGTGCGATGGTGCTCTTCCACACGTTCACTCCGCCTTCCTTGCGGAAGAAGCGGAAGATCGCGATAGACACCAGGACCTCAATGAACATGACGGAGACGGCCGTGATGGACGACATCCAGAAGAACAGGTTGAGGACGGGGTCGAGCCCGGTGACAAAGAACAGCACCATGACCGTCATCGCGATGATCGACGTTGCTAATACTCCTGCGCTGGGTGCTCCGCGGCCGTTGACGGCTGCGAACGCCTTGGGGAGAACTCCGCCACGACCCATCGCGAAGAAGTAGCGCGATGTTGCATTTTGGAACGCGAGAAGACCAGCGAAGAGGCTCGTGATAACGAGTATCTCCATGACTCCGACAACCCACGGACCGACATAGTTGTTGGCGAGGTCGAACAGGAGTCCGGCGGGGTTGGCGAGCGGGGCGCCATCGATTGCCGTCGTGTTGAGAATCGCCGCCACAAGCGCGGGCATTTCTCCGCCAGCGCCGTCATCGACCATCGCATTTCCGTATCCCGTGACCATGGCGAGGGATACAATCGCGAACATTCCGGTGATGATTCCAATCGCCCAGTAGGTGGCGGTCGGAACAGTCTTCTTTGGGTTGGAGGATTCTTCACCGTAGATGGCGGTTGCTTCGAAGCCGATGAACGATGCGAATGCGAACGCAATCGCGATTCCCGCGGCTCCGGTGATACCGCCAGTCAAAATGGCGTTGGGGTCGAACGACGCAGCGAGGTTGACGCCTCCGTCGGGCCCGCCGTTGAGGAAGATCGCGCCGGCGACGACGAGCAGAACCGCCAGTTCGAGCACGAGGAAGACACCGAGAACCTTGGCTCCGAGGTCGACCGACAACAGGGACAGTCCTGTGACAATCAACCAAGCGAGGGCGCCCCAAACGATCCAGGGGAGGTCGATGCCGTACCCGGTCATCGTGGCCTGAACAAGTCCGCCGAAGAATCCGTAGATGGCGAGTTGGATCGTTGCGTAGGCAAGGATTGAGGTGAACGCAGTTGCGACACCCATGTTGGTTCCGAGCCCGCGTCCGACGTAAGCGAAGAACGCACCGGTGTTGGTGACGCGGTTGCTCATCGCGGCGTAGCCGACGCTGAACAAGAGCAGGGT
>JAULYU010000043.1:0-194 GCA_032117735.1 Microbacteriaceae bacterium | reverse complement strand
GGCCGAGCCGTTACCGACGAGCATTGCGACCGGTACGGCGCCAGTCATGCCGACGAGTGGGGCGGAAGCGGCGACGACGAAGAAGACAATCCCGATTACTCCGAGACGTCCTTTCTTGAGTTCGCCACTGGAAGTGGTTGATGCCATTACTGAATCTCCTCGTTGAGTTAGTGACACATAAATCGTTCTGGTAC
>JAULYU010000042.1:0-2659 GCA_032117735.1 Microbacteriaceae bacterium | reverse complement strand
CAGGGAATCGGGGCGAACTTCGTCCCGGCCATCCTCGACCGCGACGTCTACGACGAGGTCATCGACGTATCCATCACCGATTCGGTGGACATGGCCCGCCGGGTGTCACGAGAAGAAGGCATCCTCGCCGGAATTTCCTCCGGCGCGACGGTGTGGGCGGCGCTCGAAGTGGCGAAGCGACCCGAGAACAAGGGCAAGACAATCGTGGTGATTGTGGCGTCCTACGGAGAGCGTTATCTGTCGACAGTGTTGTTTGAGGGTATTCTCGACTAAATGACCCCCCTCCAGCGCATTCGCGAGGACCTCGCGATGGCGATGGACCGAGACCCGGCCACCCGCACTCGAACCGAGGCGTTCTGGGTGTTGTCGGGCCTTCACGCGGTCTGGTGGTACCGCATGAACCACATGCTGTGGGGGTGGGGATGGAAGTTCATCGCCCGATTCCTCTCGCAACTCGTTCGCTGGTGGACACTCATCGAGATTCACCCCGGCGCACAAATCGGAAATCGTCTGTTTATTGACCACGGAGCCGGTGTCGTCATCGGCGAGACGGCCATCATCGGCGATGACTGCATGTTTTATCACGGCGTCACGCTGGGCGGTCAGGGCGATGTCAAAGACGGTCGCCGGCACCCGACACTGGGCAACAACGTCACGGTCGGTGCCGGAGCGCTCATTTTGGGCCCCATCACGGTCGGCGATAACGCGGTGGTGGGTGCTGGGGCTGTCGTGTTGAAGGACGTCCCGGCCGGTCGAACGGTGGTGGGCGTGCCCGCTCGCGAAATCCCCGGTCCGAAAAAACGCGGTCGGTCATGATCAAATTCATCACCCGTGTTCTGTTTCCGCCGATCATTCGGATACTGTTCTCGGCGAAGATAGTCGGCCGCGCCAACATGCCCTCCACGGGTGGTGTCATTTTGGCGAGTAACCATTTGTCGTTCTTCGACTCGGTCATCATCACCTTGTTGTCGCGCCGACCCGTGTCGTTTCTCGCCAAAGCCGAATACTTCACCGGCAAAGGCGCAAAGGGCTGGCTGTCCAAGAAATTCTTCGAGTCCATCGACGCGATTCCGGTTGATCGCCGATCCGCGTCCGCTGCTCAGGACGCTCTGGACGCGGGGCTCGCCCGCCTTGTCGAGGGCGAGTCCTTCGCGATGTATCCCGAGGGAACGCGGTCACTGGATGGGCGTCTGTATCGCGGTAAAACCGGCGTCGCGTGGCTGGCGCTGACGGCAAAGGTCCCCGTCGTGCCCGTGGCGCTGACCGGGACCGACAAGATTCAACCCGTTGGCTCAAAGGGTATTCGACTCGCCAAACTGCGAGTCGAATACGGAAAGCCGATGGACTTGTCGTCGTATGGCGAACCGAACAGTGGGAAAGCGCGACGAGAAGCCACTGACGCCATCATGATCGAGATACAAAGAATGTCGGGGCAACCATTCGCCGGCGTCTACAACGAAAAGCCCGCGACGACGGTCAAGGCGCGAGTCAGGAGACTGTTCCGCGGTCGGGCTCCTCTGACGTAGCACTCGACTCCAATTCGGCTCGAACAGTCGCCATGTCCAACCCTCGGGCCTGGATTATGACATCCTCAAGGGCGCGTTCGGATAATGCGCCCGCTTGGTTGAAGAGCAGAATCCCGCCTCGGAACATCATGAGTGTCGGGATGGAACGGATACCCGCCATGGCCGAGAGTTCCTGATTCGCATCCGTATCCACCTTCGCGAAAGTGATGTCGGGGTGCTTTTCGCTCACCCGCTCGAAAATCGGACCAAACTGTCGGCACGGCCCGCACCACGCCGCCCAGAAATCGACGATCACAAATGAGTCCGTCGCGGTAATCGCAGCCTCGAACTGTTCTCGATCAAAGGCGATGGTGGTCATGGCACCTGCCGGATACTTCCCACTGTTTTCCACTGAGCGTCGAGAGACGCCGTCTCGCGCGCTGCGACGAGGGCAACCACGGTGACCGGTTCGCCCGGCAGAATCTGCCATTCCGCGGCGAGTTCGTCGTACAGGGACATTCCGAGCCCCGGTTGATGCGCTGTGTCGAGCCCACGCCCATTGTTGCTGGAGACAATGCGAATAGCGTCCAGCGAGTCCCGGTGAATCGCGATCGACATGGATGTCGCGGTTCCGTGGCGAATCGCATTGGAAATCATCTCCGAGGTGACGATGAGGACGGATTCGGCCGCTTCCGTATCGATGGTCGCCAGGAGCTCGGGTTCGGCCGTGAGCGAAATCTCGCACATGCCTTCCCAGAACGCGATCATGTCGGTGATTCCACCGAGTGCGTCAATCGTCGCTGAGGGGTCGTTGTCGATTGTGTCAAGGACCATGCCGAGAGTCCCCAGTGATCGCTGTTGTTCGGAGGAATTGAGAGATCCCGAGCCGGAACTCACCAGACGGGATTCGGCGAGAACCCGGGACTGGACCGAGGAGTGGAGGGTGTGGGTGAGGTGGCGTTGGCGGAGCCACGCGCGCCGCCGCGCCTCGGACAACTGAAAGGCCATGTTCCGGCGCGTGTTATTGAGTCGCGCCAATTGATTACGCCCCGAATAGGACCCGAGGATGATGAGTTGGTAGAGCAAACCCAAGAGGGGAAGGGCGACGAAACTGGTAACCCACGCGTCGAAAACGACACCGTCCGGGAAGAGGA
>JAULYU010000041.1:0-4570 GCA_032117735.1 Microbacteriaceae bacterium | reverse complement strand
GTGCGAACCGGCGACAGCGACGGCCGCGTTCTGGATCATCTCTTGGGTCAGGTCGGCAACGGTGTTGTAGTCGCCGTAGGCCTGATAGAACTCGAGCATCACGAATTCGGGGTTGTGCGTCGAGTCGGCGCCCTCGTTGCGGAAGTTGCGGTTGATCTCAAACACCCGCTCAATTCCGCCGACCACCGCGCGCTTGAGGAACAGTTCGGGAGCGATTCGCAGATACAGTTCCATGTCGAACGCGTTCGACTGCGTGACGAACGGGCGGGCGGAGGCGCCGCCGTGCATCGTCTGCAGCATGGGGGTTTCGATCTCGAGGAAACCGTGTTTGGCGAACGTCTCGCGCAGGGACGCCATCGCCTTCGCGCGGGTCACGACGTTCTGGCGGGCCTGGTCGCGCACGATGAGGTCGAGGTAGCGCTGACGAACGCGTGTCTCTTCGTTCAATTCGGCGTGGAGGTTGGGCAACGGCAGGAGCGACTTTGCCGCCATCTGCCATTCCGACACGAGGATAGACAATTCACCGCGCTTGGAGGTGATGACCTCGCCCTTGACGAACACGTGGTCTCCGAGGTCGACGAGTTCTTTCCAGCGTTCGAGGGCGTCCTCGCCGACGACATCAAGCGAGAGCATCGCCTGAATTCGTTCGCCGTCGCCCGACTGGAGGGCGGCAAAACAGAGCTTGCCCGTATTGCGCGAATGGACAATTCGACCCGCGAGGGCCGCGGTCACACCGGTCGCGACGTCCACGTCGAGGCCCTGGTGAGCGGCACGGACGGCACCAATCGTGTCGGTGACGGGAACCGACACGGGGTAGGCCTCACCCGTTTCGAGAAGCGTGGCGCGCTTGGCGAGACGAACAGCCTTCTGTTCACTAATCTCGTCGGCCGACAGTTCGGTTTCGTCAGTCATGGCGCCCCTTCTGGTACCCCTCAAGGTTACCGTTCAGGTACTGGCGCCACGGGCATGTTGTCGATGAGCCGGATGGTCCCGATTCGCGCGGCGACAATGACGCGCGCGTTGGTGGAATCGGAAGTCGGCTCGAGTGTGACAGCGTCAACGACCGCGAGGTAATCGACGTCAAAACCGGCATCGTCGAGCCGGGCTGCGCCGCGGATGATTGATTCGGAGGTTCCACCGGATTCGGCGATCTGCCGGAGGACCGCAGGCAGAAGTTCCGCTTTGTCGAGTTCGTACGGCGACAGGCGTCGGTTGCGGGAACTGAGCGCAAGTCCGGTGGTTTCGCGAACCGTCGGAACGCCGACGATCTCGATGGGAAGCCCGCGTTCGGCGACCATTCGCCGAATAAGTGTCAGTTGCTGCCAGTCCTTTTCCCCGAAGACCGCAATGTCGGGATTCACGAGGTCGAACAACCGGTTCACGACGGTGAGGACACCGTCGAAGTGCCCGGGACGAGCCGCCCCCTCCCACAGGTCCCCCATCGGTCCGGCGTGAACGACGGGCGGCGGGTTGCTGGGGGGATAGACGTCGTCGACCGTCGGGGCGAACACCTCGGCGAGGTCTCCCAGAAGTTCGCGGTCCGCGTCGAGCGTTCGCGGATAACCATCAAAGTCCTCGTCCGGGCCGAACTGGGTGGGGTTCACGAAAATCGACACGACGACGCGGTCCGCAAGTTCGCGGGCGCGATGAACGAGCGCGAGATGCCCGTCGTGCAGCGCCCCCATCGTCGGGACGAGAGCGGTTCTAGTCATCGTCCTCGGTGGTCGTCTCGTCGAGCCAACGACCGATGGGGTCGATCGCGCCGTCGGACGATGCCCGCAGAGCCTCTTCGACCGCCGAGTGGGCTAGCGCCCGCAGGACGGCGCCGGGGTGTTCGACCCCGATTTCCTGGAGCCGAAACGTGGCCTGGTCGACGATTGCCCGCGAGAACGAACCAACCGTTGCGACCGCATCGGCGTACGCGGCACGGTCGTCTTCGGCAACGACGAACGGCTCGCCCCCCATCTCGACGACGAGCGCCTGCGCGATGGGTAGGGCGACCGCGGGGGCGGTGACCGCGAAGTGCGCGTCTTTCATTCGGTGAAGGTCGAGCGACGTGCCCGTGAACGTCAGAACCGGGTGAATCGCGAGCGGAATAGCGCCCTTTCGGGCCGCGGGTTCGAGAACACCGATTCCGTGCTCGGCGGAGGTGTGCAGAACGATTTGTCCGGGCTTCCAGGCGTCGGTGAGCGATTCAACGATTTGGGCGACCGTCTCGCCCTCGCCCGCTCCGATAATGATGAGCTGGGTCGCCGCGACGACCTCTGCGGGTGATTGGATTGACACCCCACGCAACAGCGAAACGACCCGTTCGCGATCGGTCGGGGCGGGTTCGGTGATGGTCCACGGGAAGTGTCCGGCGCCCGCGAGCGCGAGTCCCATGATGGCGAGTTCCGGCGCGGTGCCAACAAGTCCGACCTCGAGCCGTCCGGGAGTCATCATGCGGGTTCTCCGTCCGGGTCTTGTGGGGGAAGCACGCACATGCTCTCGGCGACGAGCGCGAGCACCACCAGAATCAGCGCGGCGACAACACCGCCAATGTTAGACGGGATGACCGTGTCCACGACCACGGGTCGAGTGGCGACAAACGCGAGCAACCCCGCGGTCGCGCCGAACAGAAGTGCTCCGCCCGTTGCCGACGCTTTCGCCAGTTGCACAATGGTGACCGCGGCGATGGGGTCAATCCGGCGTCCCTTGACGGGTTTGACGGCCGCGCGAACGCGTGTTCCCAGCGCGACGACCGCGATTCCGATGAGCACGAGGCACACCGACAGCGTCCACGGGACGGGGATGGCGGTTCCCCCGCGCGACACGAGCGCCCAATCGAGAGCGAAACCGGCCCCGAATCCAAACGGTGTCAGCCCGAGCAAGAACCACGGACTCGTCCTTTTCACGAGGACACCGCCTCGAGCAGGTCGCGCACTGTTCCGCGGCCGGGGATGACCGCGTCGGGGTCGAGTTCGAGCCACGGCGCCAGAACAAACGCACGTTCGTGAGCGCGCGGGTGCGGAACGACGAGGTTGCCGTCTTCGACGAGGTCGCCGAACACGATGAGGTCGAGATCGAGCGTGCGGTCGCCCCATCGTTCCGTTCGGGTCCGACCGAAGTCGTTTTCGATGTCGTGCAGCACCGCGAGCAGCGCCGGAGCGGACAGGGTCGTGTCCACGAGCGCGACCCCGTTCAGATAGTTCGGGTGCGTGTCGTCGGGTCCGTCGGGTCGAATCGCGACCGTTTCGACGAGAGTCGACACGGCAACAACGGTGACACCGTCAGTTTTGCCCAGTTGTTCCATTGCGCTGGCGATGGTCGCGGCGCGGTCCCCCAGATTCGCCCCCATCGCCACAACAGCGCGGGTCACAGTTCGCCCCGCTCAATCACAACGGACACATCGTCGAACGGAACAGTGATGGGGGCGGAGGGTTTGTGGACCTCGACCCGGGTCGAGCGCGCACCGAACCCCAGCACGACGGTCGCCACCCGCTCGGCGACCGTTTCGATCAGGTCGACCGGGTCGGTTTCGACCGCGGCGACAATTGCCACGGCGAGGTCGCCGTAGTGAATCGTGCGGTCGATGTCGTCCCCCAGTTCCGCGAGGGCAAGCCTCACGTCGACGTCGATGATGAATTCCTGGCCGTTTTCGCGCTCGTGGTCGAATACGCCGTGGTGGCCGAAGGCGCGCAGTCCGCGCAGGCGAATCTCGTCCGTCACAGTGCGCCTCCGTTCCACGCGGCGCGAACCCGCAGGGCATCGACCGTGCGCTTCACGTCGTGGACGCGGACAGCCGAGACTCCGACTTCGGCGGCGAGAACGCTGATGGTTGCGGTCGCCTCGTCGCGTTCCGCGGGTCGTTCACCGAACGGCGCGAGAAAACGCTTTCGTGACGCCCCGAGCAGCACGGGATAACCCAGTGAAACGAATTGGTTCAGGTCGCGCAGGATCTGCCAGTTGTGGTCGGGCGTCTTGGCGAAACCGAGCCCTGGGTCAATCCACAGTTTGCCCGGAGAGATCCCGGCGTCGAGCAGCGCGTCGATGCGCGCGCGTAATTCCGCCAGAACATCCCGCGTCACGTCGCCGTACACCGCGTTGTCGTCCATCACGTCGCTCTCGCCGCGCCAGTGCATCGCGATGTAGGTCGCGTCGGAACCAGCAACAACGCCCGCCAACGCGGGGTCGGCGAGGCCACCCGACACGTCGTTGATGTAGTCGACCCCGAGTTCGAGACCGAGGCGTGCCGTCTCGGATCGCATCGTGTCGAGCGACACGGAAATCCCGTCGGCGACGAGCGCGCGAATCACGGGTTCGACGCGACGACGCTCTTCGCCGTCATCCAGACGAACGGCGCCCGGCCGGGTCGATTCGCCCCCCACATCGATAACGTCAGCGCCCGCCGCAACCATCGCCCGTGCGTGGTCGACGGCAGCGTCGGGAGCGGCCCAGAGGCCACCATCACTGAACGAATCCGGCGTCACGTTGAGGATGCCGAACACGAGCGGACGGTTAGCCATCGCCTCGGCCGATCAGGGCGAGCAGCGTCGACCGGTTGGGTTCGGTCGCGAGCGTTCCCGTCGCC
>JAULYU010000040.1:0-6060 GCA_032117735.1 Microbacteriaceae bacterium | reverse complement strand
CGGGAATCGCGATGGAGGTGCTCGTCGTCGAAGAGCTCGGAGCCGACGGTTACCTGTACGGTGAGGCCACATCGGCCGGCGAAAAAATGGACGTGGTCGTTCGGGTTGACGGTCGCAACCACCCCTCAGTCGGCGAAACCGTCTACATCACACCGAAGCCTGGGCACATTCACGTTTTCGACGTGAACACCGGTCTCCGCCTCACCTCCTCGCCCGTGAAGTAATCGTCCGACGTCGGTCGCAGTGGGTTCGCCCACTCCGACCGTCGTCGTTGGCCGTGATTCGGAGTTGGTGAAACCGCGTCTAGCGCTGGTCGCCTCGACGCATCGCAATTTCGTACAGAGTGATGGACGTCGCAATTCCCGCATTGAGCGATTCCGTCGCCGCCCCAATCGGAATGGACACAATCGCATCGCAATTTTCGGTGACGAGCCGCGACAAACCCTTGCCTTCACTCCCGACCACGATTAGCAGCGGGCGATCGGCGATGTCGATTTGCGGCAGCGTCATGTCGCCGTCGCCATCGAGCCCGATGACGAAAACCCCGCGGTCTTTGAACGCCTTGATGGTCTGGTTGAGGTTCGACGCCATCGCGACTGGCAGCCGAGCCGCCGCACCCGCCGAGGTTTTCCACGCCGCCGCCGTCACACCGACACTGCGCCGCTGCGGGACGATGATGCCGTGCCCGCCGAAAGCCGCCGCGGACCGGATTATCGCCCCGAGGTTTCGGGGGTCCGTGATGCCGTCGAGAGCTACGAAGAGGGGAACCTCGCCCCGTCCTTCGATGTAATCGAGCAATTCGAGCGGGTGCTGGTACTCGTAGGGTGGAACCGCCAACGCAATTCCCTGGTGCACCGAATTCTCGCCGCACAGACGGTCCATCTCGGGGCGCATGATTTCGAGGATGGCAATTCCCTTTTTCGTGGCGAGCGCGAGCGCTTCTTTGACGCGGTCGTCGAATTCGACCCGCGACGCGATGTACAGCGTCGTCGCGGGGACGTTCGTGCGGAGTGCTTCGAGAACCGAATTGCGTCCGTTGATTACTTCGTTATCGCTGTCCTTGCCGCGACGTACTGTTCGCTGCGGCGCCTTCGACGACGTCTTGCCAAACCGCTCGCGCGCTTCGGTGAGTCTCTCCTGTGCGATTTTGCGTTTTCCAGCGGGGTGCCAGGTGCGGTCCTCCGCTTTGGGAGTGGGCCCGCGTCCTTCGAGCGATCGACGCTGTTTCCCGCCCGAGCCCTTGAGGGGTCCCTTTTTCGCTTTTGCTGCTCCGGGTCGTCCTGGCTTAGCCATTGATGCTCCATCGGGTTGTGTCGGCGCCGTCTTCCAGCGTGATTCCCGCGGCGTCGATATCGTCGCGAATTCTGTCGGCCGTTGCCCAGTCCTGGTCGGAACGAGCTCGGTTCCGTTCCGCGACGAGACGCTCAACCAAGACACCGAGAGCGGCCGTGGCTGCGCCCTCCGAGCGCGACGAACCGTCGAGCCCGAGGACAGCCAGCATCGCCGCGACGTCGTTTGCGCACGCACCAGCGGCCACCACGTCCCCCGAATCCAGCGCGGTGTTCCCCGCGCGAACAGTGTCGTGCAGAACCGCGAGCGCCGTGGGGAGTGCGAGGTCGTCATCCATCGCCGCGGCGAACGCATCGGGCACCGAGGCGGTGTCGGTGACGAGTTCCGCGGTGCGGTCGGCGAAACCGCGGATTCGCTCCCACGCGGCGGCGGCTTCCGCCACAGAACCGTCGTGCACATCCATCGTCGATCGGTAATGCGGGGCGAGCAGCAGATAGCGCGCTGTCGCCGGGTCGGTCTGAGCCAACAGGTCAGCGGCGAGCAGGACGTTGCCGAGAGACTTAGACATTTTCCGACCGTTCATGGTGACCAGTCCGTTGTGCAGCCAGGTGGCCGCGAACTCGTCGCCGGCCGCCCGCGATTGGGCGAGTTCGTTTTCGTGGTGGGGGAAACGCAGGTCCAAACCGCCCCCGTGAATGTCAAACGAGGTCCCGAGGTAGCGTGTCGCCATCGCCGAACACTCGATGTGCCAGCCGGGTCGACCCCGACCCCACGGGGAATCCCAGGAAGCAGTTTCTGGTTCCGAGGACTTACGCCCTTTCCACAGCGCAAAGTCCCGCGGGTCTTTTTTGCCACGTTCGGCCGTGTCCGAGTCGGACTCAACGTCATCGGGTGATTGACGAGTCAGTTGGCCGTAGTCGGGCCAGGACGCGACAGAGAAGAAGACGTCTCCCGTGCCATCCTCGGCGGGATACGCGTGACCGCGGTCGATCAGTCGCGCGATCAACGAGATCATGTCGGTGATGTGCCCCGTGGCGCGCGGCTCCACCGTTGGGGGCGCGATGCCCAGAGCGAGGGCGTGTGACGCGAATTCGCGTTCGACCCGGGCCGCGAGCGACCACCACTCTTCTGTGCCACCGACCGCGAGAATCTTGTCGTCGATGTCGGTGACGTTCCGCACGAGTGTCACGGTGAACCCGCGGTAGGTGAACCACCGTCGCCACAGGTCGTACACGAGTGCGCTTCGAAGGTGCCCGATGTGCGGCGACGACTGCACGGTCGGACCACACACATACATCCCGACCTGGCCCGGGGTGCGCGGTTCGAAATCACGCAACGATTGCGTGACGGTATCGAACAAACGAATGGGCACCTGCCCATGCTACCGAGCGTTACCGAGTCGTCACGTGAGCGATGGCAACAGCCGTGATGCCCTTGCCTTCACCCGTAAACCCGAGACCGTCCGTTGTTGTCGCGCTGACGGACACGGGAACTCCCGTGATGGCGCTGAGTGTGCGTTCGATTTCGAGTCGACGAGGTCCGACCTTCGGACGGTTTCCAACGATTTGGACCGACGCCGACCGTGCGGCGAAACCCGCTTCGTCCAGTTTCGCGAGTGCACCGCGAATGAACACCTCGCCCCGCGCCCCGTCGTAACGAGGGTCGTCGGTTCCGAAGACGGTCCCGATGTCACCGAGCCCGCCCCCCGCGAGGAGCGCGTCACAGAGTGCGTGCGCGACCGCGTCGCCGTCGGAGTGGCCGGAGAGCCCGATTTCGTCGGGCCATTCGACACAGCCGAGCCACAGCGGAGTGGTATCACCGAACGCGTGGGTGTCGGTCCCGAGTCCGACGCGCGCGGTTGTCGACACCGCGTCGACGTCCGCTTCGATCGTGATTTTGTGGGCGCGCTCGTCCCCGACCACCGTGCGGACCGTTCCGCCCGTCGAGCGCCAGATACCCGCATCGTCGGTGAAGTCTGCCGCGACGCCCGCGATCGCGGTGGCAAAGTCCGCCGCGGGGAACCCCTGTGGGGTTTGGACGCGGTTGAGCCGAGCACGATCGGTCTTGCCCGTGACGATGCCGTCGTCCGCGAGGACGATGGTGTCGACGACCGGCAGGACGGGTATCACGCCGTCCGTCGTGCGGACCACTTCGTCGATGACGCGGTGAAACACTGCGAGCGGGGTCGCCGCTCGCGCAACGTCGTGAATGAGGACGATGTCGACGGCCGGCATCGCCGCCACCGCGTTTCGGACGCTGTCGGTGCGGGTTTCTCCGCCGGCAACGACACGCGCCGTGAGACCCGACTCGGCGACCAGTGCTCGAACATCGTCGAGATACGCGGGTGGTCCCGCGATCACAATTTCCATCGGCGACAGTTCACGAACGACATCGAGTGCACGCGTGAGAAGCGGCACTCCGTCAATCTCGACAAACGCCTTCGGGAGACCCCGCCCGAGTCGGACGCCCGATCCGGCTGCGACGAGTACGAGCCCGACCGATGGCATGGGGATTTAGGAGGCGAGAACCTGGTCGAGGCGGTTCGACGCGCGTTCCTCGTCAGTCTTTTCGGCGAGGGCGAGTTCCGAAATCAAAATCTGGCGGGCCTTCGCGAGCATGCGCTTTTCCCCCGCGGATAATCCGCGGTCTTGTTCGCGGCGCCACAGGTCGCGAACGACCTCAGAAACCTTGATGACGTCACCGGAAGCAAGTTTTTCTAGGTTCGCCTTGTACCGGCGAGACCAGTTGGCGGGCTCTTCGACAATGGGGTCACGCAGGACACCGAAAACGACCTTGAGTCCCGCCTTGTCGATCACGTCGCGGACACCGACGTCTTCGACCATGCTCTCGGGGACCATGATTTCGAGGTTGCTCTGGGAGACCTGAAGTTTGAGAAACTTCTGCTTTTCTCCGCGAAAATCGCGGACCGTGATTGCGATAATTTTGGCGGCGCCGTGATGGGGATAGACGACGGTTTCTCCGACTTTGAATGCCATGTACAGAATCTCCTTAAGCAGAACTTTGATTTTACCACAGGGGACGGTCGGGACTTCCCCCGAGGTGCCCGGTGCATTCCGCTAGACTGGCACAAGACTTTTCGCCCCACCGTTGTAAGGAATCCACGTGCCTCTTCGCGCTCTCACCACCATCGCCCTCGCTTCGGCTCTTCTCGCGGGAACCGCAGGTTGTGGTCTACTGGTGCCGACAGCGACCATGAAGGAATACTCGGCGGGGGACGGCCTCAACATCGCCGTCGGTGACCTGAAATTTCGCAACGTGCTCATCATCACCGACGCCAGTGGGGACGCGTCGATGATCGGCACCATCGTGAACCCGACCACCACCGTGCAGTTCGTGACCGCGGAATTCCGCGGTGACACGGCGTTCGACGTCACCCTCGTCGCAAACGAAGGCCTCACTAAAATCGGTTTGGCCGACGGTTACCCGATCATCGTGCGCGGTCTCGGGCTGAGCGCCGGTCAATATCTCGACGTGTACTTCCAATACGGCGATCAGGACGGCGCGGTACTCGCGGTCCCCGTCCTCGATGCGAGCAACCCGCTGTACTCGACCTACTCTCCGTCGCTCTTCACCCCCGCGCCGACGCCCACTCCGACCCCGTCGGAAACTCCCGCGGACTAGTCCCCTACTTTTTCCCCTGATTGGCGACCGCGGCCGCTCCTGCCGCGGCTGCTGCCGGATCCAGGTACTCGGCCGTGCCAATGGGTTTGAGGTCGCCGTCCAGCTGGTACACCAGTGGAATTCCGGTCGGGATGTTCAGTTCAGCGATGTCCTCATCACTGATGCCGTCCAGGTGTTTGACCAGTGCGCGAAGGGAGTTGCCGTGCGCTGTCACCAACACCGTTTTCCCCGCCCGAAGGTCCGGGGCGATATCGCTGTCCCAGTAGGGCAACAATCGCTCGATGACGAGCGCAAGAGACTCGGTCCGCGGCAAATCCGCGCCGAGTCCGGCGTACCGTTCGTCGTGAGCCTGTGAGAACTCGGAATCGTCGTCGAGCGGCGGCGGCGGAACGTCAAACGACCGACGCCACAACTGAAACTGTTCCGCCCCGAACTCGTCGAGCGTCTGCGCTTTGTCTTTACCCTGCAGCGCGCCATAGTGGCGTTCATTGAGTCGCCACGATCGCTTCACGGGAATCCACGAGCGGTCGGCCGTGTCGAGGGCGATGTTGGCGGTTTGAATCGCGCGCGTCAACACGCTGGTGTAGACCACATCCGGGGCCAGTCCGCTCTCGGCCAACAGTTCGCCGGCTCGGGTCGCCTCGGCAACCCCCTGTTCGGACAGTCGCACGTCAACCCAGCCCGTGAACAGATTCTTTTGGTTCCAGGTCGAGTTCCCGTGCCGAAGCAGAATAAGCGTGTGCGTCATGCCTCTCAGCCTAACCAGCCAGAATAGTGGGGTGGTAGTCGGTCGAATCACTCGTGGTACAACGGGCACGAACCGTCTCCGGCGCGCCGATCGGTGGCTGGCGCGGCACACCCGATTTCGAGCCATGGCCTCCCCCGTCGTCGTCGACCTGGGATACGGCGCCACACCGCACACCACGCTGGAACTCGCCGAACGCCTCGCGCACGCCAATCCGTCCATTCGGGTCATCGGCATCGAGATCGACCCCGACCGCGTCGCGGCCGCCCAGCCGA
The DNA here is from genome assembly GCA_032117735.1 of Microbacteriaceae bacterium. Taxonomy (GTDB): domain Bacteria; phylum Actinomycetota; class Actinomycetes; order Actinomycetales; family Microbacteriaceae; genus MWH-TA3. The sequence goes on along the minus strand of JAULYU010000040.1, from coordinate 108 downwards.
GCGCGACCACTCGGGTGTCGTTTGTCCGCGGTGGTTTCGAAGTTCCGCTTCCCCACGGCCACACCGCCGACGTGATTCGCGCCTTCAACGTCCTGCGCCAGTACGACG
>JAULYU010000039.1:0-8087 GCA_032117735.1 Microbacteriaceae bacterium | reverse complement strand
CGCATCGAACTTTTAGCGATTCGCCGCGAGGCGCGCGAGCCGCTGCAACACATCACCGGCCAAGCGCCGTTTCGTCACCTCGTGCTCGAGGTCGGTCCCGGGGTGCTTGTGCCCCGGCCCGAAACGGAACTCGTCGCCGAGTGGGCGATTGAGGCACTGCGACAGGTCCCGACGGCGACGCCACGGGCAGTCGATTTGGGGACAGGAACCGGCGCACTCGCCCTGGCGCTCGCCACCGAGGTGCCCAACGCCGAGGTCTACGCCATCGAACTGTTCCCCCTCGCGGCGGCGTGGGCCGAACGAAACATCGCGCGATACGGTGAGGGACGGGTCACTCTCGTGCGGGGGGACGCGGCGACCGCACTGCCCGAATTGGATGGAACGGTCGATGTCGTGGTCGCCAACCCGCCGTACATTCCCGATTCCCACAAACCGGTCGACATCGAAGTCCTCGGGTTTGATCCCGAGTCGGCGCTGTTCGGGGGGCCCGATGGTTTGCGTGATATTCGCGTTTTCGTTGCCCGTGCCGCGCGGCTGCTTCGCTCGGGCGGAACGCTCGTGGTCGAACACGCCGACGGTCAGGGCGCGGCGGTTCGAGCGATCGCCACCGATGCCGGTTTCGGGATGACGACCACGCACACTGATCTGCTCCACCGTGAACGGGTCCTCACCGCGGTGCGGTGACCGTCCATCGCTAAACTGTTCGAGATGGTCACAATTTACGATTGCCTCGACACGGCCGAGGCCTTGACAGGACTGCGGCTCGCACGCCAGGCGGTCGGCCGAGGCGACCTCATTGTCATCCCGACCGACACGGTCTACGGAATCGCCGCGGATGCGTTCAACCCCGCCGCCGTCCAGAAACTGCTCGACGCCAAGGGTCGTGGACGGACATCACCTCCGCCCGTTCTCGTTCCCGACATCGAGACCCTCGACGCCCTCGCCGAACAGGTCACTCCCGAGATGCGCTCGCTCGCCGAAGCGTTCTGGCCGGGTGGGCTCACCATCGTCGTTCCGGCGCGGACGACTCTCGCGTGGGACCTCGGTGACACGAACGGGACAGCCGCTCTGAGGATGCCCGACCACGCAATCACCCTCGAGCTACTTCGCGAATCCGGTCCGCTCGCGGTGTCGAGTGCCAACCTCACCGGGCAACCCGCCGCGCTCACCGCGACCGAGGCTCACGGAACTCTCGGTGATCGAATCGCGGTTTACCTCGAGAGCGGCGAATCGTCCGGTTCGCGTGTCGGTTCGACCATCGTGGATGCGACCCCGACCGTGACGGGCAAACCGGTTCGCGTGTTGCGCGACGGCACCGTGTCGCGTGACGCCATCCGCGCCATCGTCGGAGCCATCGAGGGCGACGCGTGAACTACGTCTTCATCGGAATCATTTCGGCCGTCATTTCCTTCATCGGGTCGCAGGCTCTGCTGTGGCTGAGCCACCGGTTCGCGATTTATCCCGGAATCCGCGAACGCGACGTCCACACCACTCCCACCCCCCGTCTCGGCGGGGTGGCGATTGTCCTTGGTCTCGGGGCGGGGTTGATCGTCGCGGCCTTCCTCCCCGTCTTCGACAAGATTTTTGTGAACCTCATGCCCGTCGTCGGAATCGGTGTCGGGATCGTCTTAATGGCCGTGGTCGGCGTCATCGACGACCTCATCGACCTCAACTGGCTCGTGAAGTTGGCGGCACAAATCATCGCGGCCGGAGTCCTCGCGTGGTCCGGAGTCCAAATCGTGAGCCTGCCGTTCGGCACCATCGCGCTCTTGTCGCCGACGATGTCGCTCATCCTCACGGTCGTCGCGGTCGTCCTCGTCATGAACGCCATCAATTTCATCGACGGACTCGACGGACTGGTGGCGGGCGTCACCCTGATCGCGGGCTCGGTGTTCTTCTTGTATTCGCACTATCTCGCGACCGGGCCCGGGCAAACCAGTTACTTCAACCTCGCCACCCTGCTCACCGCCGCCCTGTGTGGCGCGTTGATCGGATTCCTGCCCGTCAACTGGTACCCCGCCAAAATGTTCATGGGGGACTCGGGCGCATTGGTCATCGGGCTCGTCCTCGCCGCCTCGACCATCTCGGTGACCGGTCAGGTTGACCCGACGCGCATCGACCCGGGCCAACTCGTTCCGGCGTTCATCCCGCTCGCTCTGCCGCTCGCGGTCCTCGTCGTTCCGCTCGTCGACTTCGTTCTCGCGGTGACCCGTCGAATCCTCAACGGGCAATCCCCGTTCTCGGCCGACCGCAAACACCTCCACCACCGCCTTCTCGACATGGGACACACCCACTTCCAGGCGGTGCTCATCCTCTACGCGTGGACTCTCGTCGTCGCGGTCGGGGCGCTGCTGTTCATGTTCGTCGACTGGCCCATCGCCACCGGAATCGTCGTGGTCGGACTCATCGTCACGACTGTTCTCACGATCGCGCCTCTCGGGCGCGAGAAACCGATCAACCTGTTCGGCGACATCAAGGAGGACACCAGTGTCTAGTTCCGTTCAACTCGCGGCGAAAGCCCTTCGTACGGCGCTTCTCCTCGGCGGGCTCGTGACCGTTGCCATCGCGCTGGTCGGGGGTGGCATCGGTTTCGCCCTGGTCGGCCCCATCGGTATCGGGAGCGCTCTGGTGGGAAGCGCGATGGCCTTTGTCTTCATGGGAATCACCGCCGGAAGCATTCTGGTGGGGCAGAAAGCGAGCGGCGGCAGCATCGCATCCGGACTCTTTTTCGGGATCGTTCTCGGTGCGTGGCTGCTCAAGTTCGTGCTGTTTCTGGTGGTCGCGTTCACCATCCGAAATTCCGATTCGTTCGACACCGTCATCGCCTTCAGTTGTGTGATTGCGGCGGTGCTCGGAGCGCTCGTGAGTGACGTCATCGCCATCTCGAGGGCTCGTGTTCCCATTGTCGACATGGTGTAGGCTCGACTCTAAATGAGCCCATGCAGCGCACTGTAGCGCTCGACTCAAGGAGATAACGTGAACGGACTGAACGGCCTCGTTCTCTCTGAAGGCGTTACTTTCCACGCTCCCACCATCGCCGAATTCTTCCCCGAGGCCGTTCTGTTTGTCGGAACCCCCTTCGAGATGAACCGCATCATGATCATCCGCATGATCATGGTCGTTCTGCTCGTCGTCATCTTCTGGCTCGGGACCCGCAACATGAAACTCGTACCGGGTCGTTTCCAAGGGGCAATCGAGATGGCCCTCGACCTGGTTCGCGTCAACATCGCCGAAGACCTTCTCGGCAAAAAAGACGGTCGCCGCTTCCTCCCGATTCTCACCACCATCTTCTTCCTCGTGTTGTTCCTCAACATCACCGGCATCGTGCCCGGTTTCAACATCGCGGGTTCGTCGGTTATCGGAATTCCGCTCGTGCTCGCGGTCGTCTCGTACATCACGTTTATTTACGCGGGTCTGAAAAAACACCCGGGGGCATTCCTCAAGAACGCGCTCTTCCCGTCGGGTGTTCCGAAAGCGTTCTACATCGTTGTCACCCCGATCGAACTGCTCTCGACGTTCGTTCTGCGGCCCGTGACGCTCACCCTCCGACTGCTCATGAACATGATCGTCGGCCACCTCCTGCTCGTGCTGCTGTTCTCGGCGACACACTTCTTCTTCCTCGGATTCGGACAGTGGTTCGGATACGCCTTCGGCGCCGGAACCCTCGCGTTCGGAATCGCCTTTTCATTCTTTGAAATCTTGGTCTCTGTACTTCAGGCTTACGTTTTCACTCTCTTGACCGCTGTCTACCTCCAGCTCGCGCTGGCGGAAGAGCACTAACCACAACGACCCGCTCGGGTCACAACGGAAGGAAACATCATGGTTCTCGCAGAAATCACGGGAAACATCGCAACAATCGGCTACGGTCTCGCAGCCATCGGACCCGCCATCGGCGTGGGAATCGTCGTCGGCAAGACGATCGAGTCGGTTGCGCGTCAGCCCGAACTTCAGGGACGCCTCACGGTCCTCATGTACATCGGTATCGCGTTCACCGAGGCGCTCGCCTTCGTCGGTATCGCAACCGGCTTCATCTTCGTCTAACTAACAGCAAGGATTCGACATGCTGCAAGCATTCGTGTGGGCTGCGGAATCGACTGAGGTCGCTCCGAACCCCCTTCTCCCGGCGATTTACGACATCGTCTGGTCGATTGTTCCGTTCACCATCGTGCTCTTCTTGTTCTGGAAGGTCGTTCTTCCAAGGATGCAGAAGACGCTCGACGCGCGCGCCGAGAAAATCGAAGGCGGAATCGCTCTCGCGGAATCGGCGCAGAAGGAAGCAGCGGTCGCCCTCGACAAGTACAACGCGCTTCTGCAGGAAGCGCGCGCGGAAGCCGCCGACATCAAGGACAAGGCGCGCTCGGAAGGCGCCCTGATCCTTGCCGAGCTGAAAGACCAGGCGTCGGCGGATGCGGCGGCAATCACTGCCAAAGCCCAACAGCAGATCGAAGCGGAGCGCCTCGCGGCGATTCAGTCGCTTCGTTCCGAGGTCGGTCAACTCGCCCTGGAACTCGCCGGTCGCGTGATCGGCGAGCAGGTCAAGGACGCCAAGTCGTCCTCGGCTGTCGTCGACCGATTCCTCGCGGACATCGAAAAGAACGAGAAGAAAAAATAATGGGAAGCGCATCACGCGTCGCGATGATTTCGGCGAAGGCCGCGGTCGCGAAATCGAACGGATGGAGTGTCGTGGCCGGTAGCGCGATTCTGTCCGTCGGTCGCGCCATCGGGGCAACCCCGGCGCTGCGTGCTGCACTGGCAAACCCCGTTGCGGACGCGAAAGCCAAGGCTGCGCTGATCGACAGCGTTGTCGGGGCTATCGATTCGTCAGCGAAATCGCTTCTGCACGTGATTGTCGGAGAGCGTTGGTCTTCCGCGGACGAGATGCTCGCGGGAATCGAAGAAATCGGACTTCGCGTGATTGCGAGCGGTTCGTCCGATTCGATCGAGTCGGAATTGTTCGCCATCGGACGCATCGTCGCCGCGAACCCCGAACTCGAACTGGCGCTGAGCGCCAAGCGCGGCGGCGCCGAAGCCAAGAGCAACCTCGCCGGTGCTGTTCTGAAAGGAGCGAGCGACTCGACTGCTGAAATCGTTCGTCACCTCGTCAGCCAGCCGCGCGGTCGTCGGATTCGAACGCTGCTCTCGCAGGCGCAGGAAATCGTTGCGGACCAACAGGGTCGCGGGGTTGCTATCGTGACCGTCGCAAGTCCCCTCGACGCCGCACAGCGCGATCGGATTGCCGGGGTGCTTCGCGCCCGGTTCGGCCGCGAGCACCACATCGATGAAATCATCGACGACACCCTCGTCGGAGGCTTCACGGTCCAAGTCGGAGACGACACCATTGACGCGAGCATCCGCTCGCGGCTCACCGAACTCTCGTCGAAACTCGCGGGCTAACCGCCACACAAAGGGAAAAAACAATGGCTGAACTGACAATCAACCCGGATGACATCCGCAAGGCGCTCGGCGACTTCGCGAAGTCGTACGAGCCGTCAACGTCGAGCGCGAAAGAGGTCGGACACGTCATCGACGCGGGCGACGGAATCGCGCACGTCGACGGACTGCCCGGCGTCATGGCGAACGAACTCATCAAGTTTGCCGATGGCACTCTCGGACTCGCACTGAACCTCGACGAAGACTCCATCGGTGTCGTCGTCCTGGGCGAGTTCTCGGGCGTGCAGGCCGGTCAGGAAGTCACCCGCACGGGTGAGGTCCTCTCGGTTCCCGTCGGCGAGGGCTACCTCGGTCGCGTCATTGACCCGCTCGGCAACCCGATTGACGGTCTCGGCGCGGTCAAGACCGAGGGTCGTCGTGCACTCGAACTTCAGGCGCCTGGCGTTATGGCTCGTAAGTCGGTTCACGAACCACTGCAGACCGGCATCAAGGCGATCGACGCAATGATTCCGGTCGGCCGTGGCCAGCGTCAGCTCATCATTGGTGACCGCCAGACGGGCAAGACCGCAATCGCAGTCGACACCATCATCAACCAGAAGGCGAACTGGGAGTCCGGCGACACCAACAAGCAGGTTCGTTGCATCTATGTCGCGATCGGTCAAAAGGGTTCGACGATCGCTGCGGTGAAGGGCGCTCTCGAAGAAGCCGGAGCCATGGCGTACACGACAATCGTCGCAGCCCCGGCCTCCGACCCCGCGGGCTTCAAGTACCTCGCCCCCTACACGGGTTCGGCTATTGGCCAGCACTGGATGTACGCGGGCAAGCACGTCCTCATCATTTTCGATGACCTCTCCAAGCAAGCCGAGGCTTACCGTGCCGTGTCGCTGCTGTTGCGCCGTCCGCCGGGACGTGAGGCATACCCCGGTGATGTTTTCTACCTACACTCGCGTCTGCTCGAGCGTTGTGCCAAGCTGTCGGATGAACTCGGTGCCGGTTCGATGACGGGTCTTCCCATCATCGAGACCAAGGCGAACGACGTCTCGGCCTACATTCCGACCAACGTGATTTCGATCACCGACGGACAGATCTTCCTCCAGTCCGACCTCTTCAATGCGAACCAGCGTCCCGCCGTCGACGTCGGTATCTCGGTGTCGCGTGTGGGTGGTGACGCACAGGTCAAGTCCATCAAGAAGGTGTCCGGAACGTTGAAGCTCGAACTCGCGCAATACCGTTCGCTCGAAGCATTCGCGATGTTCGCCTCGGACCTGGACGCCGCCAGCCGCCGTCAGCTCGCCCGCGGAGCACGTCTGACCGAACTTCTGCGCCAGCCGCAGTACTCGCCGTACCCCGTCGAGGAACAGGTCGTCTCGATCTGGGCGGGAACCAAGGGCAAGCTCGACACGCTCGAGGTCACGGACGTCCTCCGATTCGAGCGCGAATTGCTCGAGCACCTTCGTCGAAACACCAAGATTCTCGACACGCTTCGCGAGACGAATGTTCTTGATGACGCGACCGAGGCGGAACTCGAGAAGCAGATCGACACGTTCGTCACGTCGTTCCAGGGCGGCAAGGGTGGCACCAAAGCCGGTTCGGAAGAGTTCGATGCTCTTCCCGCGGACGAGGTCGAACAAGCCAAAATCGTCAAGCCACGCAAGCGCAAGTAATTCGTCGTAACACGAGAGGAGGGGAACTATGGGAGCGCAACTTCGCATCTACCGCCAGAAGATTAAGTCGGCACAGACCACGAAGAAGATCACGCGTGCCATGGAGCTCATCTCGGCATCGCGAATTCAGAAAGCACAGGCGCGCATGTCGGCCGCGGCCCCCTACACCCGGGCGCTGACGCGCGCGGTGACGGCGGTTGCGGTGGGCTCGAACGTCGACCACCCGCTGACAACGCAGCCCGATGTTCACCGCCGTTCGGCCGTCGTGATTTTCACGTCCGATCGTGGTTTGGCCGGAGCATTCTCGTCGCAGGTGCTGCGCGAGGCCGGCGAACTGACCGAAAAACTGACGAGTGAAGGCAAAGAGGTCGTTTACTACCTCATCGGACGCAAGGCGCTGCAGTACTTCGCCTTCCGTCAGCGCAAGTGGGAACGGGATTGGATCGGCAACACCGACCGCCCCGAGGTCGAAACCGCGGAAGAAATCGCGCAGGCCCTCATCGAACATTTCCTGCGCGACCACGACGACGCTGGGGTCGACGAGATCCACCTCGTGTACAACCGTTTTGTGAACCTCGTCTCGCAGGTCCCCACGGTGCTTCGCCTTCTGCCACTCGAAGTGGTCGAGGCGGACGACGACGCGCCGATCCCAACCGGCGCCGACGTTTTACCCCTCTACGAGTTCGAACCGGACGGGTTGAACGTGCTCAACGCACTTCTGCCGGTCTATGTCGAAAACCGCGTGTTCGCGGCGATGCTGTCCTCGGCGTCGGCAGAGCACGCGGCACGTCAAAAAGCGATGAAGAGCGCGACGGACAACGCCGACAAGCTCATCCAGAACTACACCCGACTCGCGAACAACGCGCGTCAATCCGAAATCACCCAGCAAATTTCCGAAATCGTGGGCGGCGCAGACGCCCTCGTTTCGAAAAAGTAACCACAGAACAGAAGGACGAGAAAATGGCAGCCAAGACTCAAGCCGCGGTCGGACGTATCGCGCGAGTGACCGGACCCGTTGTTGACATCGAGTTC
>JAULYU010000038.1:0-1675 GCA_032117735.1 Microbacteriaceae bacterium | reverse complement strand
CGACCGGGAGCCCGGCTTCGTCGATGAGTTCGAGAGCGCGTCGAACCCCACCCAGGGGTGCGACCTTGATGACGAGAATGTCGGCGGCCCCGGCGCGGGCAACCGCGAGGGGGTCGGAGGCTTTTCGCACGCTTTCATCGGCGGCGATGAGAATCCCCATGCGGTGCACCCGCCCGCGCAGATCGGCGAGTTCCGGAACCGTGGCACACGGCTGCTCGACGTATTCCAGGTCGAAGGTTTCGAGTGCACGGATAGCGTGCTCGGCCTCGTCCACCGTCCACCCGCCGTTCGCGTCGATTCGAACTCGGCCAGCGTCGCCCACAAAATCACGAGCCGCCGCGACCCGTGCGATGTCGTCCGCGAGGGTTTGTCCCGGCTCGGCCACCTTGATTTTGACGGTGCGAAAATCGCCGAACCGTTCCAGAACCGCCGGCACTTCCGCCGCCGCGACGGCGGGAAGAGTCGCGTTGGTTCGAACAATCTCGCGAAAGAGCGGGCGCTCGTGTTCGGTTGGACCCAGGTTCCACGCCTGTTCGATCGCGCAGGCGAGCCACGGGGCGGATTCCGCGTCGTCATATTCGGTAAACGCGGCGAATTCGCCCCAGGAGTTCTCGGTCGAACCGGCGATCAGCATGGTCTCGCGAACGGTCAATCCGCGGAATTTTGTTCGCATCGGCAGGGCGATGACACGCACGTTCGCCAACAGTTCGTCGACCGTGGGAAGCCTCATGACTCCAACATATCGAGGAAGTTATAGCCTGAAGGCATGACAAATCCCGTCAGCGACCTGTTCGCCGCCGACCAGTGGAACGTTGCGCCCGGATTCGAGGGGCTGACCGACGTGACCTATCACGTGTCGCCGGACGGAGGGATTGCCCGCATCGCGTTCAACCGACCCGAGGTTCGCAACGCGTTCCGCCCGCACACCGTGGACGAGTTGTATCGCGCGCTCGATGACGCGCGGCTCAATCCGCGACTCGGCGTCGTCCTGTTGACCGGAAACGGTCCCAGCGCCAAGGACGGCGGCTGGGCGTTCTGTTCGGGCGGAGACCAACGCGTGCGCGGCGCCGACGGTTACAAGTACGCCGACGGCGAGACCGCGAACACGATCGACGCGGCACGCGGTGGCCGTCTGCACATCCTCGAGGTGCAGCGACTGATTCGGTTTATGCCCAAGGTCGTCATCGCACTGATTCCGGGTTGGGCGGCCGGGGGCGGGCACTCGCTTCACGTCGTGTGCGACCTGTCCGTCGCCAGTCGCGAACACGCTCGCTTCAAACAAACGGATGCGACCGTCGGATCTTTCGACGCGGGCTACGGCAGCGCCTATTTCGCCCGCCAGGTCGGACAGAAATTCGCCCGCGAGGTGTTCTTCCTCGCCGACGAATACGACGCCGAACGCGCGCACCAGATGGGAGCGGTTAACGCGGTCGTCCCCCACGCAGAACTCGAAGCGACGGGAATCGCCTGGGCGCGAAAGATTCTCGCGCAGAGCCCGACCGCGATTCGGATGCTCAAGTTCGCCTTCAACGCGGTGGATGACGGACTAGTCGGACAACAGGTATTCGCCGGCGAAGCGACGCGACTCGCCTACGGAACAGACGAAGCCGTCGAGGGTCGCGACGCGTTCCTCGACAAACGCGACCCCGACTGGGGCGCGTTCCCGTGGCAGATC
>JAULYU010000037.1:0-2873 GCA_032117735.1 Microbacteriaceae bacterium | reverse complement strand
CAACTCGAGCGGTTGGCGAATGGATCCGGACGTGCCACTCGTAGTCTCGGAGGTGAATCCCCACGCAATCGACGCCGCGGTCAAGGGAATCATCGCGAACCCCAACTGCACCACCATGGCGGCGATGCCGATTCTCAAACCGTTGGACACCGAAGCCGGGTTGGTGCGACTACAAATTGCGACGTACCAGGCAACCTCAGGCGCCGGTCTTGTCGGCGGGGCCGAATTACTTACGCAGATCAATGCCGTTGTGGCCCAGGACGCCATGACCCTGGTTCACGACGGTCGTTCGGTTGCCATGCCCGAACCGACAACGTTCCCGCGGAACATCGCTTTCAACGTCATCCCGCAAGCGGGGAACTTTGTCGACGACGGACAGGGTGAGACGGATGAGGAAAAGAAGCTTCGGAACGAAACCCGCAAGATCCTGGATTTACCCGACCTGGCCGTTGCCGGGACGTGTGTTCGAGTCCCGGTTTTCACGGGACACTCGCTGTCCATCCACGCGCAGTTCGATCGCCCCATCACACCGGATCGCGCTCGCGAGATTCTGTCCACGGCCGCTGGAGTGAGATTGCAGGATGTTCCAACACCGCTCGATGCTGCGGGAATCGACCCGAGCCTCGTCGGGCGTATTCGACAGGACCAATCGTTCGAGGACGGCACGGGTCTCGTGATGTTCATCTCGAACGACAACCTGCGAAAGGGCGCCGCGCTCAACGCCGTTCAAATCGCGGAAATCGTGGCCGAACGCAAAGGCTTGATTTAGGCCGACCGCGGGGTGGGTCAACGGACTCAAACGCTAGTCGATGTTGGGCAACTCGTCAGCCTACTGGCGCGGATAAGATGGTGTCGTGACCAAGGTTCTGGACGTCGTTCTCGTGGGTGGGGGCATCATGAGTGCCACGCTAGGCTCGTTGCTTCGCCGGCTAGAACCGAATTGGACAATCGCTCTGTTTGAGCGCGGCCCGGGACTAGCACCAGAGTCCACCGACCCTTGGAACAACGCCGGAACCGGCCATTCGGCGTTGTGCGAACTGAACTACACCCCCGAATCAGCGGACGGTTCCGTCACTGTGTCGAGCGCCGTGAAGGTCAATGCGGAATTTCAGTTGTCGCGCGAATATTGGTCAGCGTTGGTCGAAGACGGAACGATTCCCGATCCGCGGGCGTTTCTCGTCCCGGTTCCCCACATGTCCTTTGTCTGGGGCAAGGCAAATGTCGCATACCTGAAGGCGCGACACGAAGCGTTGAAGGATCACCCGTTGTTCCCCGGCGCCGAATTCACGGACGACCCACGGGTGATTCACCAGTGGGCGCCTCTCGTGATGCCGGGTCGCTCCAAGGACGAGCCCGTTGCCGCGACACGGTTCCTCAACGGAACCGACATTAACTTTGGTGCGCTCACCACGATGTTGGTGGAGTCCTTTGCCGGACCCAAAACCGAGGTTCATATCAACTACCCGGTGCGATCGATTCGGCGGCGCAAGGACGGTTTGTGGGCGGTTTCGGTTCGTAATCGTATCGGCGGCACACCGGCGACGGTGCTCGCAAAGTTCGTTTTCGTCGGTGCGGGCGGTCATGCGCTCAACCTGCTGCAGCGTGCCGGTATCCCCGAAATCCGCGGCTTCGCCGGGTTTCCCGTCTCGGGGCAGTTCTATCGCTGCGACAACCCCGAGGTCGTTGCGCGACACAACGCAAAGGTTTACGGCAAGGCGGCGGTGGGGGCTCCGCCCATGTCGGTCCCTCACCTCGACACCCGCGTGGTCGACGGGCAGTCCAGCCTGTTGTTCGGACCGTATGCGGGTTTCACCCCCAAGTTCTTGAAGGCCGGTTCGTGGTGGGACCTCCCGCGGTCGATTCGGCCCGGAAACCTCCTCCCCATGTTGGCGGTGGCGGCGACCAATTTCGGTCTCGTCAGATATCTCGCGACGGAAATCTTCGCGGGGCGTGCAAAGCGCCTTGATGCGCTCCGAGAATACTTCCCCGACGCGAACCCCGCCGACTGGTACGGCTACTCCGCCGGGCAGCGAGTTCAGGTGATCGCGAAAGATGACGCCAAGGGCGGCGTTTTGAAGTTCGGAACCGAGGTCGTCGCCCACACAGACGGATCAATCGCCGGATTGCTGGGCGCATCACCCGGTGCCTCGACGTCTGTCGCCGCGATGCTCGACGTGCTCGAGCGGTGCTTCCCAGCAAAACAAACTGCGTGGGCGCCGAAACTGACGAAGCTCGTTCCCTCGTACGGAAAGCCACTCGCCACGAATGCGGCGGCCGCACGCGCGTCGCTCACGCGCACAGCCGCCGTTCTCGGAATCCGCTAACGCCGGATCACGCGTTTCGCGACAGATGGCGAGGACTCCCCCGCACTGTTGACGGCAATCACGCGGAGGTAGAGGCTCCCTCGACGGGGCTTACGCAATTCGATCTGCGGGGTTGCTGAGGTCGCATCGGGCAAAACCGTGAACCCACGCTGGGGGTACCGGCTCGTGTGAACGATGTAGTCGATGACCGGCGCGCCTCCCTCGTCGTCGAGTGACCAACCCACCGTCACACTTTTTCGGGAGGTGGCGAGGACGGTGATGTTGACGGGTGCCGCGGGGCGATTCACCGTCGGTGGTGGATCGACGACGGGTGGTGAAACGGGCGTCCCGAACGATGGTGCGGACGCGATGCCTTCCCCGACACTGTTTATCGACGAGACCGTGACACGGTGTTCTCTGCCGTTGGTCAGACCGCTCACGGTGACGCGGGTCGCGGTCTCAGACACGTCGGCGATAATCGTTGCCTCGTGCCAGACTCGGACGCGATATCCCGTCACGTGGTCGCCGCCGTGAATCAACGGGGGCGACCATTCAACCGACAGCCCACCG
>JAULYU010000036.1:0-3880 GCA_032117735.1 Microbacteriaceae bacterium | reverse complement strand
AGTGCCCTTTCGATTGCGGTTTCAATCCAACCCGATGCCGAAACGGTCGGCGTGGTACCCGCCGCGAACGCGGCGAGCACAACGCGCACCAGATCGGCCGGGTCGGCGCCGTCCGAGAATCGGATGATGACAGGCGCGGGGAAAGCGCGGTAGCGAAACACGTTGCGCTCGACTCCAACGTTAGAGACATCCCGGGCCACTCCGAATTCGGTGTCCCACGCAGCGACGTCGAGAGCCGCGGCGCGGTTCAACTTTGCCCGGGATGACGCCGTCACCGACCCGAATGTCGCAAGCGAATCGAGCAGCGACCGAACCCGGTATTCGCGGGGTTCGAGCTTTGTGTCGGCAACATCCTCACTCGACCACGTTCCCAGTCCGAACAGATAGTTCGGGCCACCCGCCTTGGCGCCCGCTCCGACCGACGATTTTTTCCACCCGCCGAACGGCTGGCGTTGAACGATGGCGCCCGTCGTCCCGCGATTTACATACAGGTTCCCGCCGTCGACCCGCTCTAGCCAGGTGTCGATTTCGGTCGAATCGAGGGCGTGCAGTCCCGATGTCAAGCCGTAGTCGATGTCGTTCACCATATCGATTGCCTCGTCGAGTGTTCGGGCGGTCATGATTCCGAGAACGGGGCCGAAGTATTCGGTGAGGTGGAATTCGCTGCCGCGGGACACTCCGTCACGAAGTCCGGGCGTCCACAGTTGACCCGCCCTGTCGAGTTTTGTCGGTTCAACGAGCCACGACTCACCGCGACCGAGAGTCGTGAGAGCAGACAGCAACTTGCCCCGGGCCGGCTCGATGAGGGGACCCATCTGGGTCCTCGGGTCCGAGGGGTACCCGACGGTGAGGCTCGTCACGCCGTCGATGAGTTGGTTACGGAATCGCGCGGAGGTCGCTGCGGATCCGACCAGAATCACCAGAGAGGCGGCGGAACACTTTTGCCCCGCGTGTCCGAACGCCGAGTACAACACGTCTTTCGCGGCGAGGTCGAGGTCGGCGCTCGGTGTGACGATGATGGCGTTTTTGCCGCTGGTCTCGGCCAACAGCGGGAGGTCGTGGCGCAGGTCGCGGAAGATTTCGGCTGTTTCGTAACCGCCGGTGAGGATGAGCCGTTCGACCCGCGGGTCTGACACGAGTTGGTTCCCGAGGGAACGGTCGGCGAGCGTCACGAATTGCAGTGCGTCCTTGGGGACACCCGCCGCCCACAGCGCCTCGACCAGGACCGCACCGCTCCGCCGGGCCTGCGTGGCGGGTTTGATGATGACGGGAGAACCGGCCGCGAGAGCGGCCAGAGTCGATCCCGCCGGAATCGCAACCGGAAAGTTCCACGGGGGCGTGACGACGGTCAGCTTCGCGGGGGTGAAGGACGCACCGTCGACGGCTTCCAACCCCTTCGCGCTTTCGGCGTAATAGTGGGCGAAATCGACTGCTTCGGTGACCTCGGGGTCGGCCTGGTCCAGGGTTTTGCCCGTCTCGCTCGCCATAACCTCGATGAGTACGGCGCGGCGCGCTTCGAGCACTTCGCCGGCTTTGTGCAGAATCGCGGCCCGCTTGGCGGCAGGAAGCCTGCTCCACGCCGATCCCTTCGTCGTTGCGCGGTTGATGACCGCGTCCAACTGCTTCGCCGTCGTAACGAGGTGTGCCTTCACGGTCTTGTTTCCCAGGGTCGACGTGTCGATTCGCGCGATGATGCTCGCCCCCCATTCGCGGTTCGCCGCGATGGCGGGGTCGGTGTCCGCCGCGTTGCGGAACGAATCCGTCGGCATCGGCGCGGGTTTCTTTCGACGGTCCTGCACGCGGTTCGAGCCGGGAACCTTGTCGTCCAGGGCGTCGAGCGAAGCGAGGAATCGGTCCTTTTCGCGCGCAAACAACTCGTTATTGTCGGCCAATTCGAACACGGCCGACATGAAGTTGTCCTGGCTCGCCCCCTCCTCGAGCCGGCGAATGAGGTAGGCGATGGCGACATCGAATTCGGCCGGGTGAACGACCGGCGTGTAGAGAAGGATTCCCCCCACGTCGCGTTTGACCGCTTCAGCTTGCCCGGGCGCCATTCCGAGGAGCATTTCGAAGTCAATGCCGCCCTCGACGCCCCGGGATTTGGCGAGCAGCCAGGAGTAGGCAATGTCGAACAGGTTGTGGCCGGCCACACCGATTCGCACGTTGTCGATTCGTTTCGGGTCGAGCGCGTAGTTGATGACGCGCTTGTAGTTGGTGTCACTCTCTTGTTTGGTGGACCAGGTCGCGAGCGGCCAATCGTGCAGTGCCGACTCGACCCGTTCCATCGGAAGGTTCGCCCCCTTGACGACGCGAACCTTGATCGCGGCGCCTCCGCGGGCGCGGCGGGCGGCCGACCACTGTTGTAGGCGCATCATCGCCGCGAGGGCGTCGGGCAAGTACGCCTGCAGCACGATTCCCGCCTCGAGTTTCGTGAATTCGGGGCGATCGAGAATTCGGGTGAACACCTCGATGGTGATGTCGAGGTCTTTGAATTCCTCCATGTCGAGGTTGATGAAGGTCGGGGTTGGACCTTTCGCAGCGAGCGTGTACAGCGGAAGCAGGCGCTTCACCACGTGTGCGACGTTGTGTTCGTAGGACCACGGCGAGTGGGGGGCAACGGTCGCCGACACTTTGATCGACACGTAGTCGACGTCCGGTCGGGCGATGAGCGTGGTTGTGCCGGCGAGTCGTTTGGTGGCTTCCCGTTCGCCGAGGACGGCTTCACCGAGCAGGTTGATGTTGAGTCGGACCCCCGGCTTTTTCAGTTTCTCGATGACGGAACCGAGTTTGGTTTCGGTCGCGTCGACGATGAGGTGGCTGACCATCTTCCGCAGAACAAGCCGGGCGATAGGGATGACGACGTGAGGAAGGATCGGCGCCACGAATCCCCCGAGCCTCACGGCGACGCGCATCACCCATGGCAGGAAGGCGGGGACGGTCGGTGCAATCGCGCGCAGTGTTCGCGCGGCGACCCGCACGTCTTCGGGACGGACGACGCCGTCGACGAACCCCACGGTGAAGTCGAGTCCTTTCGGGTCCTTGAGCACTCCGGCGAGTTGGGTCGCGGTCGCATCCACGGGGAACCGCTCGGCCTCCGTCAGCCAACGACGGACCAGGTCGATGGTGTCGGTGGCGAGCGTGTGGGAAGGTGCAACTCTCGTCATGCCGTCCAGTTTGCCGTCAAAAGTCGTTTAGCAAAAACAATCACTGACGTCCGGCGTTTGCGGTATCCACGTGAACACGGTTGTCCCTGGTTCGGGATAATGGGCAACATGATCGGTCTCGGAACACTCCTTAATATCGGCACGATTGTGACGGGTTCCGCTATCGGCGTCGCCATCGGGTCGAAACTGCCCGAACGCACCAACCGCGTCGTCACCGACGCTCTCGGACTCATCACCCTCATCATGGGTGGACTCAATCTGGCCGCCCTCGGCGACCCCGAGTTTGTCGGGGCTGTCGGCGCGGCCGCGCCGTTCCTCATCGTCATCGGATCCCTACTGATCGGCAGCATCATCGGGTCACTTCTCGGGATCGAATCACGACTCGAACTCTTCGGGTCATTCCTCCACACAAAGATGGGGGCGAAAGCCGGCGTCTCCTCCGCGCGCGAACGATTCATCCAGGGGTTTGTCGACGCCTCGCTCATCTTCGCAATCGGGCCGCTGGCCATCCTCGGTTCTATCAGCGACGGTATGGGGCTCGGAATCGACCAACTCGTGTTGAAGTCCGTGCTCGACGGTTTCGCGTCGATCGCCTTCGCCGCGTCACTCGGTTGGGGCGTCGCATTCGCTGCGCTACCCGTCGGAATCTGGCAGGGGCTCCTCACGCTCGCCGCATTCGCACTCGGTTCGGTCCTTCCGGGTTCCCACATCATGGC
>JAULYU010000035.1:0-2648 GCA_032117735.1 Microbacteriaceae bacterium | reverse complement strand
ACGAGTCCGGCAAAACCACCCTGCCACGGAAGTGACGACTTGCGACCCGGGTCGAAGTCGGGGTTGAGCAAATCTGCCACAAGGTTTTTGTGGTTGGGAATGTTGTCGAGGTTGAAAGCCTGCGTCCATCCGCGACGGATCCAGCGCGAGACCATCCATTCGGTGAGGCACACGGTGTCGGCGCCGATGTCCTGTCCGAGTGCAAGTTGGTCTTTGACCTTGGCAAAGTACGAGTTGTTGTCGTCGACCTCGACCAGGTAGTTGGCGGCGATTCCACTTGCGGCGGTGAACGCCTCGAGCGTCGGGTAATTGCCGTTGTCGTCTTCGTCCAAATAGAGCGGCCAGTTGGCCCAGTTGACCGTGGGGTCAGTAGCCGAGATGTCCTCAGCGGCGACGAGCGCCTGTTCGCCGGGTGCACACGCAGCGAGCGACAGCGCGACCGCGCCACCGACCGCGCCACCGAGAAGGGCGCGGCGAGAAAGTTGAGCGGCCCGTGCGTGTTGCACGAGTTCGCGGATGATGGGGTCTTCGGGAAGATTTCGCTGGTTCATGAATATCCTCATACTCGGTGGGTGACCTCGATGTCGAACCCGTGTGTTCCGATAATGGCACAGTTTGCGAAAAAAAGTAACATGTCCGCGCAGGTTTTCTTCGTCCACTCGTTGAGCGGCACGAATTTCGTCGACATTGAGGGTTTTCGTTGCGGATTCCCTCGCCAATCGCCATAATGACAGAGGGATTCCCCACCACCATCTGTCATAGGAGACACATCATGCGGATTGCCGTTCCCGCCGAAATCAAAAATAATGAATACCGCGTTGCCATCACACCGGCCGGGGTCAAGGATCTGGTTTCCGCCGGACACAGTGTTCTGATTCAGTCCGGGGCAGGCCTCGGTTCCAATATCACCGATGACGCATACGCTGCGCAGGGTGCCGAGATTGAGAAGGACGCCGCAGCGGTGTGGGCCGCCGGCGACATGATTCTCAAGGTCAAGGAACCGATCGAAAGCGAATACCCCCACTTTCGTGAGGGCATGCTGTTGTTCACCTATCTGCACCTCGCCGCCGAGGAACACCTGACGAAGGCGCTCCTCGGCGCCAAGGTGACGTCGATTGCCTACGAAACGGTTCAGCTTCCGACACGGGCGTTGCCCCTGCTCGCCCCCATGAGCGAAGTGGCGGGACGACTGTCGGTCATCGTCGGTGCCAACGCCATGTTGCGTCCGCACGGCGGCCCAGGACTTTTGGTTTCCGGAGTCCCCGGAACACACCCCGCGAACATCGTTGTCCTCGGCGGTGGCGTCGCCGGCACGAGCGCGGTGGCGATGGCCGTCGGACTCGGTGCGACGGTGACGGTGCTCGACACGAACATCCAGCGTTTGCGTGAGTTGGACGCTCAGTACGCCGGCCGCGTGCAGACGCTCGCGTCGAACGCGTACGAGATTGAGAAAGCGGCACTCAGTGCCGACATGATCATCGGCTCCGTCCTGATTCCCGGCGCGAAAGCCCCGAAACTTATCACCAATGCACTGGTTAAAGAGATGAAGCCGGGGTCGGTGCTAGTCGACATCGCCATCGACCAGGGCGGCTGTTTCGAAGACTCGCACGCGACGACGCACAGCGACCCGACCTTCGCGGTCCACGACACGATTTTTTACTGCGTCGCCAATATGCCGGGCGCGACGCCTCAAACGTCGACCCACGCGTTGACCAACGCGACCTCGCCGTATGTTCGGGCTCTCGCAGCGAAGGGGTGGAAAGATGCTCTCCGCGCCGACGCGTCGCTCGCATTGGGGCTCAACACCCACGACGGAAAACTCACGAACGCCGCGGTCGGCGTTGCTCACGGAATCGACGCCGTGTCCGTCGACTCTGTGCTCGCGTAGAGAACCACCCGCAGCCCCCGCCACGTGCCAACACCCGGTCGGGCAGCGGGGTCGAACGTGTCGACCGGTGCGCCCGTCGCGCGATGATCGTCGAGTGTTGCCCGCCGAAGGGTGAGCACATCCCGAAACGGGTCGAGCCCTCGAATGAGCGACGTCGCCGTGACGAGAACTCGAACCGATTGTCGACGCGCACGGCCAATCGCGGCGAGAAAGTCGGATGCGGCGACCGGCGTCACGGAATCGAGGATTCGATCGAGGTTGTCGATTGCGATGAACCCCGTTGCTCCGGCCAGGTGTTGAGGTTCGCTGACCCACGTGACGTCGAGCCCTTTCGTCAACGCGAGCAGTGCGGTCGTTCGACCCGACCCCGCTTCGCCAATGATGGCGACGTCACCATCGGAGGGTGACCAGAGCGCGGGCGTGTGGCGTGCGCGCGTAACATCGTCGAGCAGGCCGAATCCGTCGCGCCCGTCCCGCGCCACCGGTTCCCGAAGCGCGGTTTGCCACAGCCTGTCGGCACTGGCGTGATTCACCGACTCGTCTCGACCGATCGCAGCGACAGCCGGGACGCTAACCTCCCGAACACGACCGTCCCCCGTGGTCACGAGTGCGCCTCCCGGCGACGGGGTGAGTGTTGTCGATTGCCCCAACACCGCCATCACGTCGTGACCGGTGTTCATCGCGAGGCACACCCGAATCGGAATGTTCCCCAGCACGCTGTCGCGCAGAACGCCCGTGGGGTGTTGGACGGCCACGACGA